>JANQEB010000207.1 GCA_028278605.1 Candidatus Gastranaerophilales bacterium | reverse complement strand
TAACATTTTCTTCAACAGTTTATGCTATTATCTGTGCCTATAATGCAATCATATTGCTGAATTTACATATTTAAGCTAATTCGCGACTCGGGTTATTTAGCAATTCGGGTTAATCAACCTATATTAACTTAATATTTCTTAAAATAAAAAATTTTTATACGCAAATTTTACAAATAATTTTTGTTTATATAAGTAGCGCTAGTTTATTCATGGAAAATGTATAAGGGAAGTAATGAATAATCCGGGATTTAACACCGCACAATACCTCTATCAAAGTGGGCAAAAACCTCCTACTAACGAAGTGGGAGCAGTTAACATTACTATTAATGGAGTTAATTCACCGGGTCCATACAGTGGTATGAGCCAGGCTCCGGTTTATTATCCGGTATACTATCCTGTACAGTACCCATACCCTTCAGAAAATAATCTCAGGGCTAAAAACGCACAGGAAACTCCAATTCCTTCGGTTGGACTGGATAAGGAAGAAACACCAGAGCCAAAAGAGAAAGAAGCACCGGAAGAAACGCCTAAAAAAAATTTAACCCCGCTAACAGATGAGTTGATTAACGGGTTAAACGACTCTTTAACCAGGGGTGATAAACAGGCAAGAGTTCATGCTGTTTCTAAAGTTTTAAGCCTGTTAAGGGAAGACCCTGAAAGTAGAAGAAATAACCCTGAATTAATAGGTTTAATAAACACGGCACTTCACCCAAGCCAGCCATCAGTAGTTAAGGAAGCCGCAACAATTGCCTGCGACAACGGGCTTGTCAGCGGAAACGAAAAAACAAGGGCATATCTAAGTAACATAGCCGGTAAGAAAGACCAATACGACTTAAATACACTGGCAGCATCCGCACTTTATAAAATGCCCGGCCAGGAACCTGGCAACCCGGCAGGACAAAAGTTAAACTTAATTTCGCAATAGGAGAAATAAAGTGACTACTCAAACCTCTCCAGGTATAATCCGTAAAATTGCAGGCGGTACCTACAGGTACAGTAAAGCTGCATTGGGAAATAAATACGTAAGAGGGGCAGCCGCAATTACAGCCGGTCTTAGTGTGGGATACAGTATCGTAAAAGACGGGTACGAAAAAGGAATGAGAAATGCAAAAGAACATCTTGGCCAGTACTATGCAGATATATTTATGAGCACAAAAAAATCTAACACATACAGTCATCTTTTAGAAAACATTAAACAGCCAATTATCGACTTTAAATTTAACGACCCGATATACCCGGCTATAGTTAAAATTGTTAGTGTAAAAGGGGCTATGTTAGGAGAAGTCTGGCATAACCTCGGTAATGTAATTTTAGCGGCCGGTGCCGGGTTGCCGTTGTTAATATCAGAAAAGAAATTCCCATTAGCATCAAAACTAGGTAAAGTAGTAAGCTGGGCGTCCGCAGGTATCTTTATGGTTAAAGGAGGGGCCTCTGTTATAGATGAATATATCGCTGTCGGTAAAAAAAGTTTGTAATATTTATTAATATTTCGGGAAAAAAAAGCAACTTATAAAATTTAGAAGCTTTAAGTAATTAGAAAATAAATTATTTATTAATTTAAAGAAGAGAACAAGGCAAAAAATTAATTAAAAAACATAAAGAAGGGGAAAAAATAAAATGACTCTAAGCTATGTAAATCCAGGAACACCAATGATTGCACAAAACACTGGCTTACCGGGCATGGTGCCGGGACAAACACCTCAGTGGGGTGTACCAACAATGCCGGCTCAACAGGGGTATTATTCGATGCCTTATGCTCCTGTATATGGAAATCAGCCAAGCCCGTCTTATTCCGCGGTAAAAATTGATATTAACGGTGCAACGGTTGACGCAGGCCAGGGGCAATCCCAAATAGTCCCAATGTATCCGGGAAGAGCACAAATGATGGCCCCAATGCCTCAGATGCCGCAGCCAAGCTTACCGTCAATGTCAACAGCATACCCGGTCGGCATTCCTAATATGCCAATACCTCAATATATAGCGCCGCCTCAACCAATTGGCTTACCACAACAAACTCCTCAACCTATGGTTCAACAATTACCCCCGCCAATACCGCAACCAATGGCGCCAATACCGGTTCCTCCACAAATGATTACCCCGCAACCAGTACAGCAAATGCCAACTGTAGCACCAATGCCGGTACAAAATACGATACCTCAACCGGTTCAGCCACAGGTCCAGCCTGCGGCAGTAGACCAGGCGCAATTGCAAACAGAACAAGCTTCTCCGGAAATCCAGCCTTTATTGCAAGCTATAAAAACAATAACCCCTGAACAGGGCCAGCAACCCTCTGCAACTGAACAAGACCAGGCTATCAGGACAATCGCCCAGTACGCTGAAGCTTTCCAGGCAGCTAACGAAATGATTAAAACTGAGCCGGAAAACCCAATGGCTAAGGAAGCTAAAGGAAAAATTGACCAGCTCATAAAACCGGTATTAATGGATGAAACAGTATTCAAAGGCTTAGCAGGAATCGCTACAAGTGATACTTCATCACTTTCAGGCGACCAAAAAGAACAGGCTGATCAAAATAAAATAATCAGTATGTGGACACTTGCAATTCTTCAAAAGGTCTTCAGGGAAGAAGTAAACAAAGAACTTGCAAAAGACAACATTCCACCTATGTCTTTAGGTGAAGTCCCCGGCGTAGCACAGATCGTAGGCAACATTAAGTCAGATTCAAACCCAAGGGTAAGAGAAGCCGGAATCGTGGCCCTGATGGAAGTTGCTGATAAACAAAATCCGAAAGATGTTGAATTAATGAATATAATATTAAACACAGCAGCTGAGCAGGACAGTTCAGAAGATATAAAAGAAGTTGCTCAAAAATCTATGGAAGAACTTGAAAAAGCATAGCTTAGAAAAACATATACTAAAACTCGACCGCCAGTAAGCGGTCGAGTTTTTATTTTTCCTCGTTGTTATAAACCTGGCTCTTATCCGGCTTTATAATAGAAACCGACTGGATTTCTTTCATATCAGTCCTGCATTCAATTAACTTCTGCCTTAATTCCTCAGAAGTATTTGAATCATAAATTAGCTTTTCCACAAAAGCCGTATTAATTTTAAATGCCTTATCCTGAAGATCAGCTTCGCTAATCAGTGTTTTAACGGTTTTTACGTCATAGCTGTACATTGCTTTTTTAAAGCAGGTAAGCACTTCACCGCCGGTTGCGGTAATTTCTTGCCCGTTTTCCTGGAAGTAAAACTTAAACAGTGATTTTAAATCCGCCATTTCTGACTGCATAATCTGGATTGCGCTCTGGATTCTTAAATATCTTTCAAACAAATATTCAATATTATCAAGCTGGGAAAACTGCCATGCGCATTTTTTCTCATAGAATTCCCTTAAATGCGGGTAAACATAAGCCAGGCCCTTTGCATCAGCCATAGCACGGTGTTTAACGGGAAAATCGATATTAAACCTTTTTAACAGGGATTCCATGCCATGCGAGGGTTCATCCGGGAAAACCTCTTTATACATCTGGAAAGTATCAATTTTGGGGTTGGAAATACCTTCCCCGTTAAGCTCCCTGCTTGCCTGGTTAATAAAGCTATGGTCAAAAATCGCATTATGAGCAACTATAGGATAGTCCTGAATAAAATCAAGGATTCCGGGTAAAGCCTCTTCTATGGGAGGTTTGCCTTCAACCATGTCCTGGGTTATGCCGTGAATTTCAATGCTTGAGTGCCTGATTTCCTGTTGAGGGTCAATTAACATTTCCAGCTCTTCTGTTATTTGACCGTTAACCAGCTTGATCCCGGCAAATTCAATAATTTTTTCCCTTTTATAGTCCAGCCCGGTTGTTTCTAAATCAACGACAACTAAAGTTTCCTGATGTTCTGTGCTCATAATTAAAAATTTTTACTGTCCTTTTCAATAAAATAATAACATAAGCAGGATTTAAGCAAAAAGATTATGGTCTGTGTCTGATTTAATAATTTTCTTTACAAATTGAATATTTAGTTAAAGTTTTTAAAAATAAAAACCGATTAATTGATTATCATGCTTGACTTCTAAGTTTAAAAAAAATATCAGGAGATGTGATCAGTCTATGAGTTAATAATGTTTAATCTTTTTGATGTTAAGCATAGCGATTTAACGTGGTTTTTTGTATTTAAGACTTAAATAGGAGATAGAATTTGAAAAATTCTAAAGATGAAAGTTGGCCCAACGAGTTTAACTTTGAAAATTTAGAAACCAACCGCTTATTCGAATTATCAGAAGAAATAGGAGATGACTCATACGAGGCTCTTAACAGGTTTTACCGGAAGGAAAGCAAAAGGAGTAAAAGTATACCCAAAAAAAGCAGACAAGTCTGGCAATAATATATAGTTTAAAAATTGAATAAAGTTTTATTATGAAGCGGCTCTTATATGAGAGCCGCTTCATAAAATAAAGATAAAAAAAAAACTCTGAATATAAAATATCCAGAGTTAAACTTGCTAGAAGGGAAGGTTAGGAAGTAAGTTCAGGAAGCTATATTGCTTATATATATAAACAACTTTTTTTGAGTAAAATTGCAGAATTTAAAAATTTCTTTACATAAATTAACAATGATTGTTTTTATAAAATAAAAGATAATTTAACTACTTTCTTAATTACTTTTTAAGATCACTATAATACTTGAAATTCTTCTTTTCTTGTCTGAAAATAAGGGGGTTAGAAAGCAAGGAAGAAGGGCTCTATGAAAAAATCAGTTAAGGAATTGGGAGATATTAAAGGACAAAGAGTTCTGGTAAGAGAAGACCTCAATGTACCGCTGGACGAAGCTTTAAACATCACAGACGACACAAGGATCAGGGCAGCTGTCCCTACAATCAACTATTTAAGGGAAAGAGGAGCTAAAGTTATAGTCGTTGCACACCTGGGAAGACCAAAAGGCCAGTTCAAGGAAGAAATGAGGTTAACACCTGTTGCAAAAAGATTGTCAGAGTTGCTTGACACCCCTGTTATGAAGCTTGATGACTGCATGGGTGATGAAGTTAAATCAAAACTAAATGAGCTTAAGGAAGGCGATGTTGCGCTTCTGGAGAATATCAGGTTTTATAAGGAAGAAACGGACAATGACCGGGAATTCGCTAAAAAGCTGGCTGAACTGGCTGATATTTATGTGAACGACGCATTTGGCACAGCACATAGGGCACATGCCTCTACGGAAGGCGTTGCAAAATACTTATCACCGGCTGTATCAGGGTTACTAATGGAAAAGGAGCTTGACTCCCTGGGTAAAATCCTTGAGTCGCCTCAAAGGCCGTTCGTTGCTATTGTCGGCGGCAGTAAGGTTTCCACTAAAATAGGCGTTTTAGAAAGCCTTATCAATAAAGTGGATACACTTGTTTTAGGCGGCGGCATGACTTATACATTTCTCAGGGCGCAGGGGTTCACGGTTGGCAAGTCAATTTGTGAGGAAGACAAGCTTGATATAGCAAGAAACCTTATGAAACTTGCCGAAGATAAAGAAGTAGAACTCGTAATAGCTAAAGATGTACTTGTAGCTGATGATTTTAGCGAAGATGCAAACACAAAAATCGTCCCGGCGGAAGAAATTCCGGATGACATGGAAGGCGTGGACATCGGGCTAAAAGCAAGGGAAAGGGTCAAGGAAGTTCTTCAGGGGGCAAAAACAATTCTATGGAACGGGCCTGTAGGAGTTTTTGAAATCGATAAATTCTCCTGCGGCACAAAAGCGGTTGCTGAATATGTAGCAGAAGCCACTGCCAGAGGAGCAATGAGTGTTCTTGGCGGTGGGGACACAGTTGCGGCAATAGAAAAATTCGAAATTGAGCCTGGCGCATACTCACACATAAGCACAGGCGGAGGCGCAAGCCTTGAGTTTATTGAAGGTAAAGAACTCCCAGGCGTTGCTGCCCTTGATGAAAAAGAAACCGCCAATAAATAACACATACAATATAAAGACGTAAAAAAGCCCTGTGATAATCACAGGGCTTTTTATTATAAATCTTTTTATTAAGCTTCCATATCAAGATTTCTGGCTAACTTATCGTTTGCAACAACTGGTTTAAGCATACCTGAATTGTTTAAATTTCCTGGAATAGCTTCCAGAGGCTGGCTGGCACCAAAACCAACAGCAGGTGCAGCACCAGGGTTTAACCTGGGACCCTGGGTTAGTCCTAAAAAGTTTGGATATCCGTTTATTGCTGGTATTTGATTTGGTGCTGTCATTTTTTACCTTTTGAATGTAAATTAAACAATACAATAACTATCTTATTATTATAAAGGTTTAAAAAAAGAGAAAATTGACCATGTTTAGTAAATTTGTTACAAATTTTAATTTTTCAGGTTAATTCTTTCTCTAATTTTATTACTAAATTCACGTTTAAATAATATCATACATTGTAAAAATTTCAATAGTAAGTTAACCCTGCCTTATAATTTAATTAAGCTGCCGGAAAAAGGGATTCTCCGGGATAAACCTCCCTCAGGATTACGGGCCCGGCAAAATTAGCCTAAAAATGTAACAGTAAATGGAGACAAAAATGAGCGCAAAAAAAATTCTTATAATCGAAGATAACCCCGCTAACCTGAAACTGGCAAGTGATATCCTTACAGCAGAAGGGTATGAGGTTCTCAAGGCAACAGAAGGCATGGCCGGCCTGGAAATTTTAAAACAAAGACATGACCAGATCAGCCTGGTTCTTCTTGACCTGAAATTACCCGACATGGACGGAATTGAAATTATCAAAAAAATTAAAGCCGGCCCCGATACCCGAAAAATTCCTGTAATCGTGGTTTCCGCGCATGCCATGGAATCTGATATAAAAAGTTCAAAAGAAGCAGGCTGCGCTGATTACATAACCAAACCCATCAATATAAAAGGTTTTCTCGACAGGGTTAGCTCAGTTGTATAGTTAATTATAATTTCATTGCGGAATTACCGCTTTTTTATTACAGTTTCAATTATAGTTGTTATTGCAACTATAGTTTTTGGCATAAGGAGAATACTATGGTAAAAGAAAAATTTCGCGTTGAGGAAAACCTTGATTACCTTGTGAGCGTTGTGGTTCAGAATATGAAAAACTCTCTTTACAGGGATTTCAGGGAAAAAGGACATAACATCACCCCTGAGCAGTGGAGCGTACTTGCAAAACTTTATTATGAAGACGGTGTTTACCAAAAACAGATAGGAGACAGTTTATTCAAGGATAAGCCTACCATAACCAGGATTCTTGACCTTATGGAAAAGAAAAACCTTATTATAAGAATTTCTGACGATAAAGACAGAAGAAAATCTAAAGTATACCTCACTCAAGACGGCAAAGACCTTGTAAATGAGCTTATCCCCATAGCGGAAGGATTTCAGGCCAGGCTAACAGAAGAAATTCCCGGGGAAGAACTGGAACAATTTACCCGGATACTTGAAAAAATCAGCGAAAATACGTCAAAAAACAGCCAGCTATAATGATAACTACGGTATTCAAAAGGTTAGTATTAATTTTTCTTGCATGCCTGTTGTTTACAGGTAATGTTTTTGCGCAGCGGGAAAACCCGGGAATTATCAATACACAGGCCCGGCAGAATAATGCTCCTGCCAATACACTTGCAGAGGAATTAACGTTTCCGGCCCGGAAACCGGATATTTGCGGCGAAATTATTTTTGACGCAACGGCTGGAGAATACCCGATCACCCTTGCGGAAGCTCTTTCAATAGTTTTGGATAAAAACTTTGATGTAAAAATATTTACTGAAGCGAAAAACAGGGATAAATGGGTTTTTTATGAATCAGTAACTGACTGGTTGCCGGATATAACATATGAATACATGCTTCTTAGAATCGACGGGACTTTCCTGGTAGGCGGGGTTGTTCCGATACAGGTCAATGAAGTCCCTATTGAATCGAATTTTTTGCTTGACTATAACATAAGCGCGAAAAAATATTTTCGTTTAAAAGAAACTCTTTTTGAGTTTAAGTCCCAGAAAAAAGAGTTGGAATTTACCAGGGAAGAGGTTCTTTTACGAACCACACGCAATTATTATGAACTTCTACGGGACAAATTGAATATTGAAATCCTAAAAACCAATATAGAGCAGATAAAAGAGCAGCTAAGGATCAACCAGAGCCAGCTGGAAGCCGGGATTGGGACAAAATTTGACGTACTTCGGGCAGAGGCTGACCTTGCGCTTGCCGAGCAGGAATTAATTGCCGCAAAAAACAGATACAGACTTGCCCAGGCAAAACTGGCAAATACACTTGGAGTCCCTGTATTGTTCCAGCTTGTGCCTGATGAAAAAGATGTTTTTATAAAAGAAACCTTTGAAGACTGCTTTACTCTTGAACATGCCCGGATGATAGCTTTATCAAACCGGCCGGACCTTTCAGCACAGCAATTCAATGTGGAAGCGGCAAGGCAACGGCGAAACTCGGGTTATTCAGTATATATCCCTGAAATCAACGTAATTGGCCAGCTTGCGCAGCAGGGTACGGCAAGATCCGGTATTTTCCCAAACAGTGTTATAGGTTTTCGCGCTGACTGGTTTGGGCTTGATAACCTTGGATTTAAAGGTTTCACACAGGTAAAAGCCCTTACAGCACAATTAAGAGAAGAGCAGTTCAAGTATATTAACAAGGCCAGAGGTATAGAAGAAGACCTTGTAACGGCATATTTCACTACCATAGCCGCAAGAGACCTGATTAAAGCAACCGACAGGGAATTAAATTCCGCGAAGGAAAGCAGAAGGCTCTCAGTGTTAAGGCTTGAATCAGGCGTAGGGACATTTATCGATGTACTTCAGGCCCAGAGCACTTTTACTACCGCCCGTATTAATAACCTCAGGGCTATTGTGGGTTATAATATATCCCAGGCAGAACTTTTATTCCAGATGGGCGTGATTTCAGCTAATAATGTACTGGAAGGATTTAGGGCCGGGGCTTATAAGCAGAATCCGAATCTTGAAAAAGCCCGGGAATACAACAAAAAAATCAAGGAAGAATTTGAAAATGCCAAGCAGGATGAGTTTAAAAGACAAAAAAAACAGACAGAGACTCGATGATTACCTTGTTTTACTGGGCTGGTTCGACACAAAAAGCCAGGCCCAGAGCGCGATCATGAGTGCCCGGGTCAAAATTAACGATAAAGTGATCACAAAACCCGGCACGCAGATAAAACCTGACAGGGAGACTCATGTAGAAGTTAAAACTATTCCATATGTGAGCAGGGGAGGATTTAAGCTGGAAAAAGCCGTTAAAGAATTCAATATGGATGTTAAAGACAAAACCTGCCTGGACATTGGGTCTTCAACCGGGGGGTTTACGGATTTTTTACTGCAAAACAAAGCCTCTAAGGTTTATGCGGTTGACGTGGGTTATGGCCAGCTTGCCTGGAAACTTCGCCGGAGCCCTAAAGTCATTGTTATTGAGCGGACCAATATCAAAACAGCCGGGGCTGAGGAGGTTTATACAGATATTGATCCCGCCGGAAAAGACCTGTATGCCCAGTTTGCCTGCGTTGATGTTTCTTTTATCTCAATAACCAGAATACTTGAAAACATAAAATCCCTTATGAACCCGGCTAAGCAGGAACTTATACTGCTTATAAAACCTCAATTCGAAGCCGGCCGGGAACAAGTCCCTAAAAGCGGAGTTATAAAAGACAAAAAAGTTCATCTTGATGTAATAAAAAAAGTTGCTGATTTTGCGGTCCAAACGGGACTTTACCCGCTAAACCTCACATTTTCGCCCATAAAAGGCCCGGCCGGAAATATTGAATATCTTATATACTTAAGTAATGATCCCGGTTGCGCTAAAATGGACACAGCAAAATTTGAGCAATTAATTTCAGAAGTGGTGGAAAAATCCCATGAAAATTTCAACAAAAGTCCAATCACGCAATAATAAAACCCTGAGCCTGGAAAAAGTAGGCATTATTTATAATGTCCGGCATGAATCAGCCGAAGAAGTAGCAAATACTCTGGAATCAGTTCTTAAGTCCAGAGGGTTTCCTGATATAGCAAAGTATAAGGTTCACGGCAAAAAAGCCAGGTCAGAAGTTGATTCGAAAATTGGACTGGCTTTTGTAGTAGGCGGGGACGGGACATTTCTCGGTGCGGCAAGAAGTTTTTCGCCTTACGGAACCCCGCTTTTTGGTATAAATACAGGCAGATTAGGCTTTCTTTCCCAGTTGAAGCCCTCCTGTATAGAAACAGGGATTGATAAAATCATTAACGGCGATTTTGTAATTGATGAAAGGCTCATGATAAGGAATTCCGCGGAAAACGAAAAGGAATTCCATACAGCGCTTAACGACGTTGTAATCAAGGGAGGCGAAATTTCCCGCACAGCCCAGCTTTTTCTATACATAAACAACAGACATGTATGTGATTACCTTGCTGACGGGCTGATAATTTCCACTCCTACGGGATCTACGGCTTATACGCTTTCAGCGGGGGGGCCTGTTGTGGTTCCTGAGATGGAAGCCTTTGTTATTGTCCCTATATGCCCGCATTCGCTAACCACACGCCCAATTGTGATTCCTGCGGATGAGAAAATAGAGGTCAAAGTCAAAATTGACTCGGAATTTATCAGTGTAACAAGTGATGGCCAGGATTCCATAAAAGTTGACAGCCAAAAAACAATCTGTATTTCAAAAAATGAGTATAAAGCCAGGTTAATTACCCTTAAAAGTGATAATAACGGCTTTTATGGCATTCTCAGGGAAAAGCTGCACTGGGGGATTTCACCGCACAGCTGATGCCTAAAGCCATTAAAAAACTCCCGGCGTGCAATTGGCATCCTCTACCCAAACCCCAAATATTTTATCACGTCAAAAAATACCACTACCAAACTGCCTAGGGAGCAGTTTTAAGTACATAAAATTTTCTGTGGAAAAAATCTCTTTGCAACTTATAAAGCAAATACTTAGATTTTAACCTGGCTTTTATATCATTACTTTTTGATTCAATTCTTTTTAATACATTTTTTTTATTTGATTCGGGTAAAGAGTTATTCGAATTTTTATAAAACCTATTATCCATGATTTACCACTCATAAATTTTGATCATCTTCTTTAATTAAAATTTTAAAAATTGAAATTATAACTATTTTTAAAATACTTATTATATTTTTTCATAAAAATACTATTTGGCTATAAAATTTTTAATAAATTACATAACAAAGCTTAATATATCCGTAAACACTGTTAAGTAAGCACATAAGCCTTGTTTTTACATAAATCTAAAGATTAAAATTTCATTAAACTGTAATATAATTTAAACGCTGGATATTCTTATTATACCGATTTCAATAAATAATCTTAAAATGAAATAAATTAACATAAATCGGTATGGCGAAGCAGGAGCGATGTTTTCTTAATGTCGGGCTTTGCCGGCGGCAGCGGGAGCATAGCCTCATTCATGCCCGATTTTAAGAAAACTAACTCATTTTGGTATAAATATCAACTCAGGAGTTTTTAACATGCTGGCTAAAAGAATAATCCCTTGTCTGGACGTAAAAGACGGGCAAACAGTTAAAGGAGTAAACTTTGTAAACCTGCGTTATGCAGGGGACCCGGTGAGTTTAGCCGCCAGGTACTCTGATGAAGGCGCAGATGAGATAGTTTTTCTTGATATCACTGCGACAAACGAGGGCAGGGATACCATGAGAAACGTAGTAGAAAATGTCTCCAGGCAGGTATTTATACCTTTAACAGTAGGGGGCGGGATCAGGACAATCGAGGACATTAGAAACATCCTGCTGGCAGGTGCGGATAAAGCTTCTTTGAATACAGCCGCCGTTAAAAATCCTGAAATCATAAAACAGGCCTCTAATGCGTTTGGTTCACAATGTATAGTGGTTGCAATAGACGCAAAGAGGGAAGAAGATGATTGGTATGTCTACATAAACGCAGGCCGGAAAAAGACTGATATAAAGGTAATGGACTGGATAAACCAGGTTGAAAAGCTTGGCGCCGGGGAAATTCTTCTTACATCAATGGACGCAGACGGGACTCAAAAGGGCTTTGACCTTGAACTTACACGACAGGTTTCAATGAACACTAACCTCCCTGTGATTGCCTCAGGAGGGGCAGGTCCTGTAATGGAGCATTTTAGCGAAGTTTTTGACTATGGTGCAGCTGATGCGGCTCTTGCCGCTTCTATTTTTCATTTTGATACCATTAAAATTAAGGACTTGAAGAAGTTTCTTGCGGGTAAAAATATTCCCACACGGCTTTAATTTTTATTCTGTGCGTAACTATTACACTAAAATGAGGCTATGCTTGTGAATGCAGAAACTTTAGTTTATTTTAGTTTGTTAACACAGAAACTTTAGCTTATTTTAGCTTATTTTAGTTTATTTTAGTTTATTTTAGCTTGCGAATGCAGGAGCTGTAGCTCATTTTCACCATGCCGGTTTTAATAAGTAATTTTAAAATGAAATTAATTTCTCATTTCTTAATAAAAGATAATCATAACCGGTTGCCTATATTCATCTATGAATTTACAATTGGAAATATAAATTTAACTATAAAAAGAAATGGAAACTCCAAAATGATAATACCAAGCATTGACCTGATGAACGGAAAAGCAGTCCAGCTTAAGCAGGGAAGAGAAAAAGTTCTTGAAAGAGATGACGTGTATGAACTGGCCAGGTACTTTGGCAGGTTTGGAGAAGTGGCTGTTATCGATCTTGATGCTGCAATGGGCAGGGGAAATAACAATGAAGTAATAAAAGAGCTTTGTAAAATTGCAGACTGCCGCGTAGGCGGCGGAATCAGGACAAAAGAACGCGCAGAAGAAGTTCTGGCTTATGGGGCGAAAAAAATAATCATAGGAACCGCTGCTTCAAGGGAATTTCTTTCTGAGTTGCCAAAAGAAAGAGTAATAGTAGCAGTAGATTCCCGTGGCGGAAAAGTCGTAACCGAAGGCTGGCAGCATGAATCAGAAAATACGCCTGAGCAGCTGGTAAAAGAATTAAATGACTATTGTACAGGGTTTCTCTACACCATAGTTGAAAAAGAAGGTTTAATGGCAGGTTGTGATATTGATGCAATCTTAAATATCCGGGCAAAAACCGATAAAGAAATTGTTGCGGCAGGCGGGATTAATTCCATTGATGAAATAGTAAGGCTTGACCAGGCAGGAGCCAGTTGCCAGCTTGGCATGGCAATCTATACAGGGAAGATTAATCTTGAAGATGCTTTTATAGAGCTTCTTGACTTTGAAAAAGGAGACGGGTTAATCCCTACCATTGTACAGGATAAAAAGTCAAAACAGGTTCTTATGCTTGCATATAGCAGCAGGGAATCTGTAAAAGCAGCTCTTGCCAGCGGTAAGGGTATATATTATTCCAGGTCAAAAATGAATTTATGGGAAAAAGGTGAAACCTCAGGTAATACCCAGGGATTGGTCTCTGTAAAATACGACTGCGACAGGGATACATTGTTGTATAAAGTTAACCAGACCGGTAATGCCTGTCATACCGGAAAATATTCCTGTTTTGAACCGGAGGATTTTACTTTTGAAACCCTCTACGATATCCTTGTTGACAGGTTGTTAAAACTTCCTGAAGGTTCTTATACTTCAAAGCTTTTCAAGGATGAGACTTTATTAAAGAGAAAAATTAACGAAGAAGCATTTGAGGTAATTCATTCCGGGGATAAAAGAGAACTTGCCTGGGAAGTAGCTGATCTTGCATATTTTGTTATGACATTTATGGTCAGGTTTGGAATAACAATTGAGGATGTAAAAAACCATCTGGTTTCCAGAAGGAAATAAAATTTAATGAAATCTTAAAAATTAGCTATTGCAAGGGTTTAGTAAGTCTTTTGATATATAATTTTTTTTGTAGCTTAAAGGGTTATCGCCATGAAACAAGTTAATTATAGTGAATTAAATCAAGACTTTTATAAATATCAGGAATGTGATGGAATTGGGGCAGTTTTTGAGATAATCAATTACGTGAAAATTCACGGTGATAGTGCTGTAAAAAAATACAGCAGGCAGTTTGGTGACGGGGAGTTTAATAACCTTGAGGTATCAGGGCAAGAGATTGAGCAGGCACTGGCAAAAACCCCGGAGGACATAAAAAATTATATAAACGAAGCCATAAAAAACATAAAAAACTTTGCTGAAGCTCAATTTTCTGCTCTCAGGGAAATTGAGGTTAATTTTGACGGAATAAAGCTTGGCCATAAGATTATTCCGCTGGAAAGAATCGGGGCATATGTTCCCGGCGGGAATTACCCGCTGCCTTCATCTGCTATTATGTCTGTGGTCCCTGCAAAAGTCGCCGGTGTAAAAGAAGTTATAGTTTGCAGCCCTAAAATTCAGCCTGTAACTATTGTTGCATGTAAGCTGGCAGGAGCTGACAGGATATTTAGAATTGGCGGGGTCCAGGCTGTTGCTGCCATGGCTTACGGTACAGAGTCAGTGCCGTCTGTAAACAAGATTGTAGGCCCCGGAAACAAATATGTAACAGCAGCAAAAAAAGAAATTTACGGCTTATGCGGAATTGATTTTCTTGCAGGACCCAGCGAGGTTATGATTATAGCCGATGAAACTTCTAAAGCCGACTTTATAGCAGCTGATATGCTGGCTCAAGTTGAGCATGACCTTGATGCAAGGGCTTATCTGGTTACAACATCAAAAATTTTAGCAGGGGAAGTTTCTCAAAAAGTGGAGGACTTTCTAAAAAAGCTTGATACTTCTGATATAGCAGAAAAATCTATAGCTCAAAGCTACATCATAATTGTTGATAACATTGATCAGGCAGTAGAAATTTCTAATAAAAAAGCCCCTGAACACCTTGAAATTTGCTATGAAAACGCTGCACAGGATATAGACAGGTACAAAAACTATGGATCCTTATTTATAGGGAATTATTCTGCCGAGGTGTTTGGAGACTATTGCAGCGGAACGAATCATGTGCTCCCGACAAATGGGGTTGCCAGATATTCCGGAGGGCTTAGCGTATTTGACTTTGTAAAAATCCAGACCTATCAGGAAATTTCTGAAAACGCAGCTAAAAAAAACATTGCAAAAATTGCGTCCGGTTTTGCCGAGCTTGAGGGTTTATATGCTCACAAGCTTTCTGCTGATCTAAGAACAGACTAGTCAAGGATATTTAATAAATGAATTTTCGGAAGAAGATAAAAAAATAAGATTAAAGCCTGCTAAAAATGACAATGATGCTTTTATAGCCCTTTTCACTAATGATGAAGAAAGTTTCATAGAAGAATCTAATATTACTAAAAATTATGGTAGTGGTGTTTTTTAACGTGACGTCATTGCGAGGCATAAAAATTTTGCTGTTAAGCGGATAGTCAACATCCGAAGCAATCTTTTTGCTTGTCATCTCACTGTTAAGATTGCTTCGCAACCCGTTTTCTGTTTGTACTCCAGGATCCACGGCTCGCAATGAAAATGAATTACAAAAACGAAAACTAAATCGTTTCCGTTTTTTTATTCCTGCTTCGCAAATGACACCACGTCAAAAAATACCACTACCAAAATGTTTATAGCCTTTCAGATGATATTGATTTAACAGGAGAAAAAATATACTCATTTACTTTTATTGGAGATAACTACAAAGCTGAGTCTTGGAAAGCCTTTTATGAAATAATTTTAAATGTTTTATATGACTTTGATTCTAATGTTTTAAGAGAGTTTGCTTCTGACCAAGGATTCAACAAAATTGCAGAAAGAGAAGATGAGCTAAGAAGTCCTTTGAAGATAGCAGATAATCTTTTTATAGAGATTAATTTAAGCACTCAATCAAAATTAAGTACCTTTAGAACAATACTTAATAAATATAACATTTCAGAAGATGAAATTTCTTTATACTTAAAAAACTTAGAAAAGGTTTTTATGAAATAAAGTAATTTACCGAATTTTATTGAGCTTCAAGAAAGTATGTTATCTAACTCGAGTCGCGAATTAGCCGAAAGCCAGGATACGACTGAGCAACATTTGTTTGCGAAGCGGGAGCTTAAAATGGTCCGGCTTTGCCGGTCATTTTAAAGCTCATTCATGCCAAAAAATTATAGAGAATCGAAAAGAGGCGGAGCCTCTTTTCCACCTTTAGGGTGGCTGTGCGCGGCAGCGGGAGCTAACGCAGTAGCTCATTCATGCAGCGACAGCGGGAGTATAGACTCATTCATGGGCGGGTTTTGGCAAATGTTGCATACATGTAATTAGAGATTCGAGTTAATTAGCAATTCAAGTTAATTACTTTTGAAAATTACTATAGCAATTCAGGTTAGTTATTTTTCAGTATTTTATATTGAAAAACTTTATGTTAGCTTTATTTTATATAAAATTAAGATTAAGCTTATAAGTAAAATTTTTATTATAAAAGAAAAACTAAAAAAAACTAAGAGAAACCAATAAAAACCAAGAGAAACTAAGAAAAACTATGACTGACCAAGAAAATACGCAAAATACTTTAATTCCTGTTGTGCCAATGAGGGATATAGTTATTTACCCTCAAATGATGGCGCCTATTTTTATTTCCAGGAGAAAATCCCTTACAGCAGTTGAAAATGCTGTTTTAACAGAAGATCACTATGTTATTCTGCTGGCACAAAAGGAAGCATCCATAGAAGAACCTGCGGTTCAAGACTTATACGAAGTTGGTGTGCTGGTAAAAGCTGTCCAAATCCTAAAATTCCCTGATGGCAGCGTAAAAGCTCTTGCTGACGGGATTCAAAGGGTTAAAGTAACTGAATTAGAGGAAAAAAAAGACGTTTTAATGGCAAAATACGAACCTCTTGAAGAAGAGAGTACGGTTAACGAAGAAGTCCAGGCCTTATTGAACTTAACAGTAGAAAAATTCAAGGAATATATAAGAAAAACAACAAAAATCAATGCTGATACATTTGTTTCCCTTGCTGAGATTAAGGAATCCGGAAAATTATCTGACATAATCGCCACCTATCTTTCAATTAAGGTTAGCGAAAAGCAAAGAGTGCTTGAAATTCTTGATACCTTCGAGAGATTGGAATTTGTAAGCAAGCTCCTCTCAAGGGAAATCGAGCTTCTTGGTATTGAAGAAGCGCTTCAGGAAAAAGTGAAGTTTAAGTTAGGCAAATCCCAGAGGGAATATCTTTTACGGGAAAAAATCAAGGCAATCAAAGAGGAGCTCGGAGGAGAAGAGGGCTTAGACGAAGTTGAAGAGCTTCTTAAAAGGATAGAAGAGGCTAAAATTCCTAAATATGTAAGGGAAAACCTGGTAAAAGAAGTTAGAAAACTCAATAAAATGCCGTTCTACTCGGCAGAAACATCGGTTATCAGATCTTATGTAGATACAGTGCTTGAATTACCGTGGTCAAAAAGAACAAAAGATATGCTAGACATAAAAAAAGCTAAAGAAATTCTTGATGAAGACCACTATGGCTTAAAAGACCCGAAGGAAAGAATCCTTGAGTTTCTTGCTGTGAAAAAATTATCAAAATCCCCACAGGCAACTATAATTTGTTTTACCGGCCCTCCCGGCGTTGGTAAAACTTCTCTTGCCAGGTCAATAGCCAGAAGCCTTAACCGAAAATTTTCGCAGGTAAGCCTGGGCGGTATTAACGATGAATCTGAAATCAGGGGCCACAGAAGAACCTACATAGGTTCCATGCCGGGAAGAATAATAAGGGCAATCCAGAATGCCGGCACTAAAAACCCGGTAATACTCCTTGATGAGATAGAAAAGATGCTGCCAAGCCACATGGGAGACCCCACAGCCGCAATGCTGGAAGTGCTTGACCCGGTTCAGAATTCCCATTTTACCGACCATTACATTGACCAGGAGTTTGACCTGTCGGAAGTGTTTTTTATAGCAACGGCAAACAGCATTGACCGTCTTTTCAAGCCTCTCAGGGATAGGCTGGAGGTTATTAATCTTCCCGGATATACAGAGGAGGAAAAGATTAGCATCGCTAAAAAATACCTTATACCCCGTCAACTAAAATCAAACGGCATAAGAGAAGACCAGCTTGAGTTCAGCGAGGAGGTTTTGCGCGAAATCATCAATAAATATACCAGGGAAGCCGGTGTAAGAGAAATTGAAAGGTATATTGCGAAGGCTTGCAGGAGAGCCGCGGTTGAAATAGTGGAAAATCCTGAACTCAAGGTGAAACTGGGGACGGAGAAGCTTATTGATTACCTTGGCGCTTACAAATACATAAGGCAGGAAGCTGAAAAAGAGCCTCAGATCGGGCTTGTCCACGGCCTTGCCTGGACAGAAGCCGGAGGTGAGCTTTTGGAAATAGAAGCAAGTATTATGCCTGGTAAAGGCAGGTTAAATCTAACCGGACGCCTTGGTGAAATCATGAAAGAGTCTGCTCAAACCGGTTTTAGCTATATAAGAAGTAACTTTGATGATTTTGGCCTGGATGAGAATTTCCAGGAGCAATGTGATATTCACATTCACGCGCCGGAGGGCGCAACCCCAAAAGAAGGCCCAAGCGCAGGAATTGCCCTCACGCTTGCAATGATTAGCGCGCTTACAGACCGCCCTGTAAAGCCTGATATTGCAATGACCGGGGAAATTACCCTCAGGGGAAGAGTTCTGGCTATAGGCGGCCTTAAGGAAAAGTGTATAGCAGCATTAAGAACCGGAATAACAAATATACTTGTTCCAAAGGCAAACGAAAAGGACTTATCAGACTTTCCCGATTACATAAAAGATCAGACCAATTTTATTTTCGTGGAAAATTTCAGCGAAGTGCTTGACTATGCTCTTTTAGAGGCAAAAGAAGAAGCCGGAGTTTAGGCAACATTAAATTTTTTGGCAGTGGTATAAAAATACGTGATTTGTCATTGCGAGCGAAGCGAAGCAATCCATCACTAAGTAGACTCAAGTGGATTGCTTCGTCGTTTCACTC
>JANQEB010000124.1 GCA_028278605.1 Candidatus Gastranaerophilales bacterium | reverse complement strand
AGTTTGAAGGACAGCACCAGGCAAAGTTTTTCCAGAACACGTTTTTAGCTTCCCTTGCTGATAAATTCCCGTGGCTGAATAAGGTTGATAAAACTCTTTATAATACAGGATTTGGTGAGTTTATAAGAAGAAATTTCAATATAAACATAGCAAAAGGTGCTGAAAGCATTGGTGAAGCAAGTAAACTAATCAGTGGTGATGACCTGAATAAATTTAAATTTACGGGTAATTATGTTCAAAGATTAACAGGAAGAACCCTCATGCGCTTACCGGTTATAGGTTTATTTGCAACCGCAATAATGGAAGTACCCGCATTAATTGATTCTGTAAAAAAAGAAGGGACTTTTATTGATAAAGTAAAATCATTTACAAACCAGTTATGCAAGTCAGCAGGTTATGTAGGACTGGTAAATGCCGGAATTGCAATTGGAGGGGCTGTTTTACTACCATATGGTTATATAGCGGCGCTTATAGGTATGGGAATCGGCAGCTGTATAGGCTTAATAACATCTAAAGGACTTAATAAGCAGATAGATAAGGTTATTAGTTAATTATTGTCTTACATTAGCTGCTTTTTGCAGATACCCAGCTGCCCAGGCACCATCTTCTGACTCTTCTGCTATTTCTGCAGCGGCTTCAAGCCGTTCTTTATTTACATGTTTAAGATTTCTTAAAAGAGCATCTATTTGGTCAGGATCACCCGGATCCACATTAATAGCCATTTGTGCAATTTGTTGAGGTGTTTCTGGTTGACCGCCTGCTTCCTTAAAGCCAACACTGTTATTTCTTGTATATACCGGCATTGAAAGTCCGACTTTATTTATCATATTCAAACCCTCGTTTTTTACTTCTGTAAGTATAACGCTTAAACATAAAAAAAGTTGCCGTATTTTTTATAAATTATAAACCTACATATTTTCTGTTTTATAAAATTTTGGTAGTGGTATTTTTTATGTTCTCACCGGCTTTTTCCAGGGATCTCAATACCCTGCCGGAATATGCGAAAACCTTTTCAAACAGTTGTTTTTCAACCCGCAAATTATGAATTGCAACTTCTTTATCAAGTATATTTTCAGTATTATAATTTTTTGTATAATTCCATAATTCACCTTGCAGTGGGTTTGGCAGGATTAAATTGTTCATTACCCTTCTTCTGGCGGTAATTAACTTATGCCTCAATTCTGTATACTCTTTATCAGCAGGGTTTACAGTTTCATCTTTTTCCAATTTTTCAAGCGCAGCCTGAATAATATTTAAAAGCTCGTCAGCATCCTGTTTTATTTCAGTAATCTCCGGAATTTGTTCATGAAACTTGTCAAATACTTTTCGGATAGTCCTGTTCCATTTTTCATTTGCAATGCTGAGAGTATTTTTTATTGCTTCATCAACATCAATTTTTGAATCAGGCAGGTCTTCAAGAAGTTTATCAAAGTCTATATAGTCCATACCTTCAATGTAAGCGCCTTGCATGGAGGTGTTAATCACTCTGGACAGAGACATATCATCTTCAAGAATATCCTCAAACTGCCTGATAAACAGTAAATAATCGTCTCTTGTGGCTATAGTCCGGCCGCTTTTGTCCCTGGTATATTTTACTGTTCTGCCGGGAGATGGCATTTCCATTACAATATAGCCGTTTTCATCTGTTTTAAGTTCTTCCCCGGTTGCATAAATCTTGTTATCGGGAAAGGCAAGGTCTAAACCGGCAAAGGCTATGGTCTTAAATCCAAGCAGCTTTGCTATAAAGTAATTTATAATTGAAACACTGCTTGCAGAAGGGTAAATACCCGGATCAATGTCAGAAAACTTCTTAAACAATTCTGAGAAAGGGTCAGTCTCCGGGAAGTAGAGAATTTTTGTTTTAGAATTCATCTTAATTACATCATGGTCAGTCCTGGAGGTAACTATGACATTTGTTTTTTCCAGGTATTCTTCCATGCCTGCAATTTGCTGTTTTTTTACGGCGCCGGCATCTGCAAATGTTACAAAATCAGGAATTAAACCGTTTTGAACAAGTACTTTAAACGCTCTTCCCGCAGCGATTGTAACAAATTTATCCTTGTTTTGCCTTATTTTTTCTATGTTTTCTGCCAGGCCCGGCCCGGCAGAAATTAGTAAAGCGGTTTTATTCTCAAACTTCTCTTTTAAAAACCCGACCGGCAGGCAATCAAACAGGTAAGGGAGGTTTAAAATCAGGTTCCCGGTCCAGTGCAGGGCAAACTTAAGAATGGTGTTAATGTCTGCGGATTTTTCCTCAATAATTTTTACTACTTTTGTGGTTAACTCTGTAAGAGGTCCATTAGCCAGTGAACCGTAAGCCGGCAGGAACAAGAATTCCGCCCTGTCTCCCTGCAAATGTTCTTCTCTTAATTTGTCCGCAACATCTTTTACATTATCTGTAATATACACTCTTTCATCTGCTAATTCTGCGGCTAAATCCACATTTTGCAGCACAAACCTGAGAATATCAATGATAGGTTCCACAAGAAAAATTTTTGAATTCGCGCTTAAATACGCCCTTTTAAATAAATACCCGAGCCCGAGCCCAAAAACTATTTGTACATCATTTTTTTTCAGGTCTGTCTGTATTGCCTTGTTCCAGAGTGCCCTGGCTTCTCTTATAGGATCTACCGTGCTATGGAGCGCGATTCCTTTATACCCGATAATTAAATCCTTGTTTTCCGCCTCGGCAACTGTTATACCTGTTATTGAGCCAACATCGATTTTTTCCAGTTTTTCAGCAAGTCCGGGATTTTTTTGTTTAATAGCCTCAAGGTTTTTTTCAAACATCTGTATATTCCCTATTTTATTGAAATAAAAATTTAACGTCATGCTGAAGCGAGTTCAGGGGACAACCCGGTGTTCCTGCCATTATCCGGCCGGAACTTTCAAAATACGGTTTTCCAGCTTAACAAGAATAATTATAACAAACTTGCTACTCTAAAATATCATGCACCTGGTTTATAAAAACCCTCAAAAACTTTTATTTATTTATGATATTGTGTATTATTAAAGCATTAAACTTTTCGTAATTATTCGTGAGAGTATCGGAATTTATATAAATGAAAATAGCCACCAGCAGATTTAGCGAAATTGAAATAGACGAGGACCTGGTTTTTAATTTTATAGAACCAATCCTGGGTTATGATCATCTTAAAAAGTTTGTTTTAATTGATAACCAGCCGGAATCACCGTTTAAATGGCTGCAATCAATTGAAGACGGTAACATTGCTTTTCCGGTATCTTTTCCTTCATATTTTGGAATTGATTATCAGTTTGTTATTCCTGAGGATAAGTCAAAAAGTCTTGGACTACAGGGGACAGACAACCTGATTACCTTTAATATCGTATGTATTCCGCAGGGAAGAGCACAGGACGCTACGATTAACCTTGCAGGACCAATTATAATCAATGCGGAAAACAAAAACGCAATGCAGCTGGTGCTTAACAACATCCAGTATGCGGTTAAACATAAACTTTTTGACGAAAAAATAACGGAAAAACAAAAGAAAAAAACAACAGAAGAACCCAAAACGGCTAAATAAATTTACTAATTCAAGGATTAAGTGTAAATGCTTGTTTTAACAAGGAAAAAAGGTCAAAAGTTAATAATAGCTGATAATATAGAAATTACTATCCTGGAAACCAGAGGCGAATCTGTAAAAATAGGGGTTAATGCCCCTAAAGAAATCACTATTTTCAGGGAAGAAATTTATGAGGAGATTAAAAAAGCCAATGAACAGGCAATTGCGCAGGTGGTAACTTCTGACCTTGACCAGTTCCTTGGGTTTAACCGGGCTAAAAAAGAAGCTTCCGCTGATTATATCAATAAGATCCAGTCATTTACCAATAAATTGAAAACTGATAAAACCAAAGAAAAATAATGTTAAATGATAATCAGTGTGCTAAAAACCTGATAATTCAGGCCAGAAAAGAAATTTTAGTAAATAAAGACAGCAAAAAAGCCCTGGCAACTATTAGTGGGCTTCATGGCGCGGAAATTCCCGGCGAGGATGACCTGCTGCTCTTCAAAAATACCCTTGGGCTTATACTCCTGGAAAACAGGGAATACCTTAAGGCAGCACAGGTTTTTAGAGAAATTGACGAAAAATATCATGCCGGTTACTGCGAACTTTTAGCGGGAAACGAAGAAAAAGCCGGAGAATTATGGTACAGCGCCTCTGATTCCGGGCCTTGCGAGTGGGGCAAGTGCCTGCTGGATTTTATAAAGCTCAAAAAAGGCAGGACCCCGACTTTTTTGCAGATAAGAAACCACCTGGAAACTGATATCGGCTATTTTATACAGGCAGACAGGATTAAATACGCGGAAAACCTGGTCCAAAATGATGATGTTTTTATATCGGTAAACCTTGAGTCTTACAAGCTTATAGGCAGGACCCTGCTTAACCTTGGGTTTTTAAACATGGCAAGGAAATATCTTTTAAAAAGCCTCCGGTTGCTTCCTGAAGAGGCTGAGACACTGTATTTCCTGGGCAGGTATAATTATTTAATAGGGGCTTATAGCGAAAGCAAGAAAGTAATTGAGCGCTGCCTTGAGAGTAACAGGGATTATGCTCCTGCAAAGTCGCTGCTTAACAAGATAGAACTGAATTTAAATAAATTGTGGTAAGCAATTTTATTATTTAAGGAAAGTTGAAAAAGTTTTTACATATCCAGACCAATTTTAGAATTATTAATTACGGCAAATTCAGCTAATTTTGACATAAGTCGAATCATGTCTAACTCGTCATATATTTCTGTTACTAAGTCTTGTTTGTTCATTATTAATTAATATTTTAAATTATCTTTTAAGTAATTTAAATGCCTATATTAGTAATTTTAATAAATAGTAGGTTTAAAAACAATACTTTAAAATTAACCTTATGGAAAAACATAATATTTTAAGAGAGTTTGGAAGAAACTTAAGAGCCGAAAGAAGTAGAAATCATTATTCTCAACATAAATTGGCTGAATTAGCCAATTTATCTGATTACTCACATGTAGGAAAAATTGAGCGTGGCGAGATGAACCCTACGCTTACTACTATAGTAAACCTTATGCTTGCTTTAGATATCTCATTTGATGAGCTTTTAGATGTAAGTAAACTTAAGGAAAAATAATCTCATGCTGTTAAGCAGTAGAGGAAAACACCCGCCTCCTACATGCTTTTTTCTTCTTTTGTAGAAACTATTACATCGTATATAACAATAAAACCAAGTGCTAATATAGCAAAAGCAGTAAATGTTAAAGCAAAGTATTCAAAAGGTGTCATTATTAATCCCTCAATTTTTTAATATAATCTCTTACTTTTGTGTTCAGTATTCCTAATACAACTAGAGCAACAAAAATTGCTAATATATCAAGATTAACAAGTATTTGACCTGGTTTTTCCAAATTTGCTGCTAGCCATGCAATACAACCCACTACAACTGCAAAAAATAACGTAAATAATTGCCGGTACCAGCTAATTTTTTGTTTAAAGTATTCTTTATTAAATTTATTCATAGATTTATTCTAACATATTAATTTCATGCTTAAAGTCCCTGATGTCCAAACGGCAGGAAAACATCAGTTCAGCCCGGAACACGGCTTTTTGTTTTAATCCGTGTTATAATTTCAATATTATGAATAAAGGCTTTATCAAAGAAAAAATCGGATATTATAAAACATTGGTAACTCTCTTATGGACAACTGCTTTTGTGATTGGCAGCGGAGTCAGCTGGTCTTTGATAAATTTAAGCTTATGGAAACAATTTATTGTAACAACAGGTCTATTATCCGAAATAATTTTAGTTTTTGGTATTATTTTTTTTGACAATAGAATAAGAAAATTACTAAAGGAGTTAAATAAATGAGCACATTTGATATGGTAATGGCTGTAGGTATTTTTATTCCCTTTATCATTTTAGGGCTTTATTTTGCCTATGTTGCTGCTTTTAACAATTAAAACAGCTAGCTGCCAGGTATAAGTTTAAAAAAAGTCGAATCTTAATGATAATGATTCGGCTTTTTTGTATATAAATATTTTGTAATGTTTGGGGGAAGGGGGTAATAATTTTTATTTTTAGGGTGGTTTATGTAGATGTAAGATTAAGTAAATATCAGTAATTTAGGAACATAAAAAGCAAGTGGAAATAAAAAGACCTCCTGGATGACAATGTTGTCAAAAAGGAGGTATTAATCATGAGCCAAAGTTTTTGGCTACAAATATTTCTCAATTACATTTTATCATTCGTATCAAAGGAAATCGATAAAATTGCATTCAGAAAATATTTGATAGGTCTAATCTATCAAGAAAAGAGCTTTTCAGTGCGTAAAATATCCAAAAATACAGAAAAAAAGACAATATGGCAGCTTTATGATTTTCTTGAATCAAAAATACATTGGAAAAATTTGTTTTACCAACTGGCAAAGTTAATATTTCCAGTATTTAAAGCCTTAAACTTTTACCTGACAGTTGACGGAACTCCTTTACGGCAGAAATATGCAACTCACAGAATAGCAAAACATGGCTTTATCAGTATAGCAGGCAAGAAAAATATTCTTCAAAATCAGAGTTTCAATCCACGCTCCTGCGTGAGGAGCGACCAGGATAACTTTTCCATCCTCTTCACTGCCAGCCTTTTGTTTCAATCCACGCTCCTGCGTGAGGAGCGACATAGGCCGAATATTCTTTTCGTAACTTACTATTTAGTTTCAATCCACGCTCCTGTGTGAGGAGCGACTAGACTTTCATAAATGGGTTTTATCATTTCTTTTGTTTCAATCCACGCTCCTGCGTGAGGAGCGACCTGCTTTTAGCGATCAGTATATCCCCTTTGACAAAAGTTTCAATCCACGCTCCTGCGTGAGGAGCGACACTTACGACTATAAAGATGTTGAACTTCCTGAAGGTTTCAATCCACGCTCCTGCGTGAGGAGCGACTTTGCGTTCATTCTTCAGGTCTTTTAGTTGAGAGTGTTTCAATCCACGCTCCTGCGTGAGGAGCGACGTCTCCACCGCATCCAAAGTCTTCCCCGTCAGTGTTTCAATCCACGCTCCTGCGTGAGGAGCGACCAGCGTCATAATCTATAGCTCCTACCGCAGGAGAATATGTTTCAATCCACGCTCCTGCGTGAGGAGCGACTTATGGGTATTTGCTACGGCGGTTCAGGTGTCGGGTTTCAATCCACGCTCCTGCGTGAGGAGCGACTAATTTAAAGCAACTTTATTAAAGCAACTTTATTAAGTTTCAATCCACGCTCCTGCGTGAGGAGCGACATAAAACTTAATATTTTAACTAAATTAAGTGAGGTTTCAATCCACGCTCCTGCGTGAGGAGCGACTGTTGATAACAACTCCATACACTTTGAATCAAATAGTTTCAATCCACGCTCCTGCGTGAGGAGCGACAATATTTACCATTTATTCCTTGTCCTATAATCACAGTTTCAATCCACGCTCCTGCGTGAGGAGCGACCTGGTACAAATAATTCAGGTCCTTTTTCACCAACAACTGTTTCAATCCACGCTCCTGCGTGAGGAGCGACACGTCATATTCAAAATCGTCTTTTTCCCGAATAACACAAGTTTCAATCCACGCTCCTGCGTGAGGAGCGACGAAATGCTGGTAATAAACCTTTCAAAACTTAAGAGTGTTTCAATCCACGCTCCTGCGTGAGGAGCGACAAGTAGAAAAATAACTCAATAACCTTTTTTGTTCTGTTTCAATCCACGCTCCTGCGTGAGGAGCGACAATACCCGACGAGAGTATACAAAATTGGGTATAGTTTCAATCCACGCTCCTGCGTGAGGAGCGACGAACCATTCCTGCGGTTTTGCGGTTATTTTTTTTGGTTTCAATCCACGCTC
The DNA here is from genome assembly GCA_028278605.1 of Candidatus Gastranaerophilales bacterium. Taxonomy (GTDB): domain Bacteria; phylum Cyanobacteriota; class Vampirovibrionia; order Gastranaerophilales; family UBA9971; genus JANQEB01. Next base: position 9,562 of record JANQEB010000124.1, on the reverse strand, counting down.
CTGCGTGAGGAGCGACCTGTATTCATAAGCCCTTTTGTTCCAAGCTTTAATTGTTTCAATCCACGCTCCTGCGTGAGGAGCGACTTAATATAAACCGCTACACCTCTATCATTATAGTGTTTCAATCCACGCTCCTGCGTGAGGAGCGACAGTATATTAAGATTAATCAATATATATTAAGTTTTCAAGGTTCGATTTTGCGAAAATAATTATTTTACTTTCTAAAACTTTGCTTTAAATTAACAATAATATCTCAATTCTTTTGCTATTTTTGCCTTTGCGAAAGTATCAGTGTTTTTATGTGAACATAGGGTTCGCAAATCACTTATACTTCCAGAAAACCTTCCGGGTCATAAGAAGTTTTTGCGCCAATATGTTCAATTTTCTTTTGCCAGTTTTTCCCAAGATAATAATACCTGATACTATCTTTTTCCTTATTTATAATATCATTCAATTTCTTTTGCAATTCTTTTAGCTGAACGGGGTCTAAAAGACACTCAAAAACAGAGTTTTGAACACGTTGCCCATAATTCACGCATTGTTTTGCAACTTTTCTCAGGCGCTTTTTACCGCCTTCTGTTTCTGTGCAAACATCATAAGTTATTAAAACCAGCATTTTAAATCACCTCCAGACAAATGGCGGATATTCGTCAATATCACCTCTAAGAAATCTTGCCAATAATAAAGATTGAGCATATGGAATCAAGCCTATTGGGATTTTTTCATTTAAGAATGGATGAGTAACTATTTCTTTTTTTCTTTTATGTAAATTTTCAAGGACAATTTTTCTTGAATCTTTGTCCATTAAAACGGCTTCATTTTCTTTTACCGTAAAGTTTTTAGCTGTAATTTGTTTTCTGTTTACGAGAGATAAAGCCATTCTATCAGCCATAAAGGCTCTAAGCTCTTCCATTAAGTCTAAGGCAAGAGAAGCTCTACCGGGTCTATCCTGGTGCAGAAAACCTACTTGCGGGTCAAGACCTACGCATTCAAGTGCAGATTGAACATCGTGAGCAAGCATAGTGTACAAAAAAGATAACAAGGCATTAAAATTGTCTCTTGGCGGGCGTTTATTGCGAGATTTCATATAAAAGTCATCTTTTTGATGAAGTATTAATTCATCAAGCACGCTAAAATACCACTTTGAAGCATCTCCTTCAATTCCGCGGATTGTATCAATATTATCTGTTTCCTCAAGATTTTTTAGCGCATATTGAAGTCTGCTTATTACGGATTCAAGCTCCTCTATATTAACTTCATCCTTATGATCACGAATAGCTCTTTTCAGAATATTTCTTGTATTTAAAATTTTGCCAATAATACAGTTTCTGGCTATTTTTATACTATATTCCTCTTCTTCAGAGGCTTTATACTGTTTTTTCCTTAAAAGAACATTACCCTGCACCGGACCTGCGACTCTTGCCAAAAACTTTCCGTATTCGTTATGAAACGCAAGTCCAACTCCTCTTGTTGCGCATAAATGCATTAAAGAAGGGCTTACTCCTGCGTATCCAAAACAGACAACTCCTTCAAGGGTATGAATTGGAAACTGCATTTTCTTTTCCTGATTAACGGTTATGACAATGTTTTCGCCGTCCTTAGCCAGGTAAGAGTCAGGACTTGTCACAAACAAGGTATTTAATAATTTTCGCATTTTTTAATGTCCTTTAAATAATATGCTGTGCTGCGTTTGAGGATTTTAGGCATACAAATATCTATTAGGGAACAGCTTTTACAGCAGGGCTTATACTCTGCTTTGGGTGTTACTCCGGCGGTAAAGATTTCATGCATTTTACCTGCCAGGTTTTTGGTATGGTTGCGCAAATTCTTATCCAGCTCAACTATTTCCCTGTGTTTAGTCTGTCCGTAAAAAATTTCTGCTTCCTGAATAAAGATATTATGCATTTCCTCAAGACAAAGACTCTGGGCGCAAACCTGCACTTTGTCGCAATCTATGTTTTTAGGCTTACCCCGTTTATATTCAATAACCTTTGGTTGCCATCTTCCACTTCGTTTAGGAATTTTTAGCGAGTTATCGAGTTCACCGGTTTTGGTAAACTCGATAACATCAGCTACGCCATATAAACCCAGTTCATAAGAAACAAGCGGAACCGCACGTGCGGTTATCAACCCTTTTCTTTTTTCGGGAATATAGGGGTTATCAGCTTTTTCATGCAGGAAATGCCCTTCAATTGTAAGGACATTTTCCTGCCATTGTTTTTCGATATGGATTAAAGCCCACTGTCTTTCACAGAAGTCTATATGCTGAATCCCCGAAAGAAGCAGCAAATCTTCTTCTTTATACAAGACAATATTCCCGCTCGATAAGCTCTACTTTCTGCGGAGTTGCTTCGCGGTTGATGGTTACTTCGTAATCATTAAATGAGCGAGGAACAGCTACATCTTCTTTTTTCTGAACTTTCACCTGCTCAAACAATTTATGAGAAGGGGCGTTTCCTAATTCGCTCTCATGCTTAAACACGATGAACTTTCTTACCGCCATTTTGCCCCTGGCGGCTGAGTGGTCATGTTCAAACATGTTTTCGATGGCTTCAAAAAGCAGGTTCAGGTCATCTTCACCAAAACCTGTTTGTTGAGCCAGTTTCGCCGAAATATAGCCTTCAACTCGATATAATCCGTAAGGGACAATATGCTTTCTTCCCATTTCTGTTGTTTTCTTGGCAAGGTCTTTTTCTGTAGTAACCGCTTGTCTTGTGATTGTTAGCTCGCTTTGGACTATTGGGCTTAAGCTTCTTGCAAAGTTCAGCTGGACAGGTCCTCTTACTTGTCCGCAGTTATAATCCCCGGTTGTCATAACCGCGCCAAAAGTCCTTATATCAAAGAAGTTCTGGCACATAAAATTTTTCGCATCAATGTTTGGTTTTTCTTTAGATTTTTCAGCATTTACCGATTTATATGCGTTTTCGTGCCGGGAATTTAATGCTATACCTTCTTTAACATAGATTCTATAACCTTGAGAATCGTCTTTTACGGTTTCTACATAGTTCCTGATTTTTCTTTTCAGGCAAACATCTGTGATGATCCCATGGCTTGTTTGAGCGTCGATTCTTGGCATATTGCCTGCATCAGGGTCTCCGTTTGGGTTGCCGTTTTCCACGTCGAATAACACTACAAATTCGTACCTGTTTTTAATTACTTCACTCATTTTTAATTTTCCTCCTTAAATTATACTGCTGCTAATTCTTCTGATTTTTCTCTTTTCTTAAAAAATGATTGCCTTTGCTGGTAATAACCAAGAACAAACAATCCTTGATCTTCCATATTCAAGTGGGCCGGGAAAGCTGTAATTTCATCCAAAACTTTGCCCATCTCAATTTCGAACCATTTACCTTTTTCTGCCAATTTTGATAAATGATGAATATTCAATTTTATCAATGTCGGGAAAACAACTCCCGGAGTAGACATTGCTGTAGGGAAATATCTGTCTTTGATTGTTGCGTTAATATCTCCTTGTGCATTTTCCTGGGTTCTTTCAAGTAGCGCAAACAGTCTTCCTAATCTGTATGCTGTGTTTGTGTTTTGTTCATCTAAACTCACCGGCAAATCCTCCTTTTTCTTTCTTGCTAAATATGCTTTTATTACTGCTACTCTTGTATGATTTATTGAGTAAATTTTCTTTTCCTTATCATCCTGTTCGGATTTTATCCTGCGAATCATTGCCAAATACAAATCATCAGGGTAATTATTACCCATAATAATTGACTGCATAAGCCGTCCTGAGAGCAATGGGGAAGGTTTATCCTTTGAAGAGTTTTTTACGGTTGTTTCCTCAAGGATTATCCAGGGCGGAATATATTCAAAACGACCACCTTCCAGCTCCATATCCTCGTGATGCTGCGCTAAATTTTCCATAAACCTCCCGAATGTGCACTTATGGAAAAACCTTATCGAAACACGAGCATTGTTAGGAGATAAACCGAGAATATAAAATTCCGCATCATCTTCAATTTTAAGGTCTGTACTGGAAAGCTTTTCCCCTTTTCTCAGGGTATCAAAGCATCTTTGAAGTTTTTCTTCCGTATCATCATCCTGCAATTTTTCTGCTTCTGTCTTTTTATCATCAGATTTAATACTCGGGTCTAAAGCGGCTTTAGCAATTTCCACATAATCAGGGTTAGGGAATTCCGCCCAGAAAACCGTTGTCGCATCCCCAATCTGCACTTTTTGTTTTGAATCATTTTGCAGCATATAGTTAAGCACTGTCGTATACTTAAACGCTGATTCTGTGCCAACAGGAGCATTGTAACTCTGTTTTTTCCCATAAGAGATAAAAGAAGGGATATTAAAAGATACAATCGCAGCACCAGCCGGCTGTGCGCCGCGGACATTTTTGATATTCTCGTGAAGCAGCGCAATTTCTGTTTCCTCGCCGGTAATCAGGCATTGTCCTGTTTCACCTTCTTTACTTTGATTTTTGTACTCTAACCAAACTTTTTTTATGAGTTCTCTATCATGTATATGTTCAAACTCTCCCTTTATATTGAATACAAAATTAGCTCCCTGCAATAAATCTTCTATGTCGCCTAAATACACTTGCCGCAAGACTTCCTCTGCATTCTGGATATTCCAGTTTTGCAGGAAATTTAATATTGCATTTGCCCCTTCATCTTCAATATTTTCCAGAATATTAAAATGAAGTTTTTTAAACGCCTCAAAATGCTTTTCGCATAACTGTACAGGTTTGTTTTTATCCTGAGAAATCCCGAAAACATACTTTGAGTTATCACAAAGAAAATTAGCGGCTATGCCGGAAGAACGCTTAACCTGCTCAGGAACTGTAATTATTTTAGGGAAGAGTTTATTCCCTTTTTCATTAGGTTCTTGAATTGAATTTATATTTTTCAGTTCGCCTTCCTGTGTAATTTCAATAGCATAGCTAACTTTTGCGTTGCTATAGCACATTTGAGGGACATCAGAGATACCTTCATTAACCAAAGTATCGTAATACTCGCATAATGACTGCAAAATCATTGGAACACCTCCTGTTTTGCGGTGATAATAACTCCATCAATCATTTCAGCCCTGAAAAACTTTGGAGTCATATTGTTTTTAAAATCAATATCCCAGAGCATAAAACCCAGGTCGCGAGTTTGCCCTTTGTAAAAACTTTCCGGCAAATCCTGTCCTTCTTCGATAAGCTCGAAGTTTACCGGGAATTCACGGCAGCCAAAGTATGGCTGGTTGAAGCATTGTCCTTTCCCCGCTCTTCTTGTGAACTGCTCATAGTGCTTTGCTTCGTTGTCTTCTTCGCCTGCTGCTTCTGTCATTTCAAAGTGGGCTTCTATAACGTATTCCACATCTTTTAAAATCATCGAAGCCCTTTGCTGGCGCTCATCGTTAATCAGTTGGTATAAGGCGACTTCCTTTCCTTCCATCGCCTGTTTTACGTTCCGCTCGGAAATCTTGCCTGCCAGTTCGTTTCTGCGGATGTTATCGAACTTAATTTCCTTAATAACGTGAATTTTGTCGATTTTCCAGCTAATAGCCGGTTTCCAGTGGATAGCTTCCAGTATTGCCCTGGCGGCAGATGAGGTAATTACGTCATAACTTACCCGTTCAACCTTCATTTCCGGGCGGGAAAAGCATGCATAGTCTCCCCATACCCTTAATTTCACTCCATAAGCCATTTTTGCCTCCTTTCTTTTTTTTATTTATAATCCAAATGGATAATCATTCATTATGTATTTTATTAGTTCTCGTAATAATACCCGAATCAAAAGTTCAACAATTTTTAACATTTTTCTTTTTCCTCCCTTGCGGATTTCAATATTCTTAGAACTTTAATATTTATATCATATTTTAATTCTTATTTCAATCCATAAAAAAAGAACCCTTATAAAATTAAGAGTTCTTCTTAAATAATAAAGTTCTAAGTTTCAATCCACGCACCTGCATAGGAGCGACTTGGATAATATAATAGCATGCCTTTTTATTAAACATCAAATAACGCCTCTGATTCCTTGTTTATAATAATTCCTGTATTTTCATCGTAATTCTTACCTGGATTTAGTAAAATTGCAGTTATATCTTTAAACTCCTCTATAGAACCTTTCCCCAGTAATTCCCTGTAATCCTGCTCATAAAGATTCACCGTATAAGGCTGTAATTGCCGCAAATATTTTTTAGGAAATTCAGCATGTTTTAGCTTATCCATTATCTTCAACGAATCCTCTTCATGAGGAACTATCACGGATTTGGTATTATTCCGGATAAATTTAAAATTTTTAGCTGCTTCCTTGAAAGAAAAAGAATATCCCCCTCTTTTTTTCTTTTTAAATTTCTCCATAATAGACTTTGCATCAAGCTGCTTTTCTCCTGCATAAAAGAAAAGCGTTTTAAAATACTGCTCTATTGCTTCGATAGACGAAATATCAGGGAAATCCTCAAAAATACCCCTTCCAACTTGTGCCGGTTGTTTAAGCGAACCTCTTGGCATTCCATGTTTTTCGGCTGACTCAAATACTCTTACAATTCCTTTATCAATCCTACCTTCCCGGTTGCACCTGCCTGCGGCTTGCGCTATCGAATCAGCGCCGGCGATTGAGCGGTATACAACAGGAAAATCTATATCAACCCCCGCTTCTATTAACTGCGTAGAGACTACTTTTATCGGCAATCCATCTTTAAGCCTGCCCTTTATTTCGGCGATAACTTCTTTCCTGTGCGCCGGGCACATAAGCGTGCTTAAATGATAAACACCTTCTCCTTCCAGCTTTTTATAAAGTTCAAGAGCATGTTTTTTGGTATTCACAATCACCAAAACCTGCTTTAAATCCGAGATTTCTTCAACCAGCTCGTCATCAGTTTTTCTGCCGATATTTTTTATATCCACCCGCTCAAAATACTTAAATAGCTCTTCTCTATCAGGGATTATTTCTTCAACCCCCAATCCAATTGTCTTGAATTTATCATCCAGAGCCGGCTGGGTAGCGGTACACAAAACCACCGTGCAATTATAGTTTTTAACCAGTTCCCCTATCGCATTTACGCAAGGGATCAGGTATTCAGTCGGAATCATCTGCGCTTCGTCAAGAATAATAACGCTCTTAGAGATATTGTGAAGCTTCCTGCACTTTGAAGGTTTATTAGCAAAAAGAGATTCAAAAAACTGGACGTTTGTTGTCGCAATTATCGGTGAATCCCAGTTTTCACTTGCCTGCTTCATCCTTTCTGCAGTTAAATACTCTTTCTCATCTGTCTCTTTTTCTTCAAATATATAATTGCTATGATGTTCCAAAACATTTTCAGTACCAAATATATCCCTGAAAACCTGGGCATTTTGCTCAATGATACTGGTGTAAGGAATAGCGTATATTACTCTGTCTAAGCCATGTTTCTCTGCATGTTCCATGGCAAAAGCCATGGAAGAAATTGTTTTTCCGCCTCCGGTCGGGACAGTTAGGGAATATAAACCTTGTTCTCCGGGAGCTTTTTGTTTACATGCCTGTAATATTTCCTCTCTTTTAATATTTATAGTTGTTTTAGGACTTTTAAAATCATCAAGCTTTTTCTGCAATTTATCATATAAATTTATTAATTTTTCCTGCGGAGTTCTTTCTTTTCCTTTATAAAACTCCTCTGTATTTAGCCAATCAGCGTCAACAAGGCAGGAAAAAAGCATTCTGGTTAAAAAAGACTTTGAAAATGAAGTTTCATGATTGCTAATATCCCATTTGATATCATAATTAAATTTTTCAGATTTATAAGCGGAATAATCTTCTATATCTTTATTAAATCTTTCTTCTAAATTGCAAGTATCCGGCAAACCGCCATGATGTCCTGCTAAACAATAAGCTAAAACTTCTTTACCCAGATTTTCAAACAAATTTACAGCTTCGTTTGCGCCTGCTGTCGAATGATCAACCTTGACTCCACCGTCCAAACGGTCTTGAAATGCCTGAGAATACTTACCTATGTCATGAAGCCGTCCAAGAGCTTCCCCCAGGTCTTTTTGATTAAATTTTGCGGCGTTTTTTCCGCTAATATCGCCTGTTTCTTCAAGGTGAACATCTAATTCTTGCCAATTTCCTTCTTTTTCTTTACCTTCTATACTATGAGCATAATACATTAGCGCTTTCCTTTAGGAATTTTCTGAAGATCCTGTCAAAATTTAGAGGTTCGATAAAAGCAACGCTAGAGAGTATTAATAATACTAATAATCCAGCCGTCAAACGTTTTATGAAAACTATATTAAGCAAAACATATCAATTGTTCAATTATTAATATTGAAAGTATTAAGTTAATAAAAATTAAAAGCTTGATAAGAACTAAATTGTGTCTGATAAATAACATAATCTGCCGCGCACAGCCACCCCAAATGAACTATAGCCAGATGGAATTAACTCAGGCTTACCCTTGGATCAACAAGCTTAAGCAGGATATCAGCTATTAAATTTCCTACAATGAGCATAATTGAGCCAATCATCAATGATGCCATTACAAGGTTTATATCAGACTTCATGACCGCCTCAAGAATAAGCCTTCCCAGTCCCGGATACTGCAATACAAACTCTGTAAGCGCCGCCCCGTTCAACAATGCCGCAAACTCAAACCCCAGCATAGTTACCAGAGGGTTTATGGCGTTTCTTACAGCATGTTTATAGATAACCTTGTTCTCCGGAAGTCCCTTTGCCCGCGCCATTTTTACATAGTCAGATTCCAGCACATCAAGCAGGTTTCCCCTCATCTGTCTTTGTAAACCGGCAAGACTGATAGTAGAAAGTACTATTACAGGTAAAATAAGATGATGAGCCACATCAAGAACCTTTTGGACCGGGCTAAAGTCTTCAAAGCCCACGCTTGTAAGTCCACCTATTGGGAACCAACCTGTTTTTACCGCCAGGATAAGCAGCAAAAGCGCAAAAAAGAATGAGGGAATAGCCATTCCTACGGATGATATTATGGTTAAAAGCCTGTCAGCTGTTGTTTTCCAGTTTAGAGCCGAGTATATCCCCAGGGGAATTGCAATTAGCCAGGTAATAAGTATTACTACCGAAGTTAAGAGAATGGTATTGGGGATTCTCTCCATAAGCCTGTCAGCTACCAGTTCCCCGGAAGTAGAAACCCCCAGGTCTCCCCTTATGAAGTTACCTGCCCATCTTATGTATTGCTCATGTATGGGCAAATCCAGTCCAAGCCTTTGTTTTTCCGCCTGAAGGGTCTCGGCTGAGATAGCCGGGTTCATTTTTAACTCGGCAAGAGGGTCAACAGGGCTTAGTTTAATAACCAGAAAGCTGATTATTGATACTATAACCAGCAATGGGATTGCCTGGAGAATCCTTTTTAATATGTATACAGGTATGGACATAAACGCTGTTAAATTTCCTTTTAATAAATATTAGCATGCTTGAATTATTGGCAACTACCCGGCTTATATTTAATAGTAACTACTCAGGCCTATGAAATTAAAAATTTTTTCTTTACATTTTTAGAGGGGGGGCTGACAGGGTCTTTCAATTCTGGAATTAAAAAAGATATGTCATGCCGTGCTTGACACGGCATCTAGCCAACTTTTACTTATCGCGTATCAGCATTAATTGGC
>JANQEB010000118.1 GCA_028278605.1 Candidatus Gastranaerophilales bacterium | reverse complement strand
TTAGCCATCCATCAGATTAAACGTAGTAACTCAGTTACCTGATGATTTTTGAAGGAGGCTTAGCACCAATCGCTTCGAAGATGAGCGTAGATTCATCAGTCATATCTGTTCTGATGATAGATTCTGTTTGTTTTGTTTTGTACTTTACGGCTTTAATTCTTTCTAAATGCCTCATAGTTTCGCTGAATCCAATCTCTGTAAGAGGTTTAAGTTTTTTCATAAAAGCAACCTTCAACTGCAATGCCAGAAAACAAACAAAAATATGCGCCCTGATCCTCTTTTCCGTGTGGTGAAAAATAGGCCCTATCTCCAGCTCACTCTTTAAATCCCGGAAATGCCTCTCTATCATCGCAAGGTCTTTGTAGGCATTCACCAGTTCTGTTTTAGGTAAAGTTGTATTGGTGATTAACGCCCACTTTCCGTCATACAACTCATCCTGCTTGAGTTTTTCACGGTCTAATTCGATTTTCATATCCGTTATGTTTACATATTTCTTGTAACCATTCTTGACTATCCAGTCCTTTGCTGTTGAAAATTCTACCTTGTTTTCTATGATTTGCTGGAAGTATTCCCTCTTTTTCTGGTCAAACTCCGCCATAACAGGATTAAGGCAGACAGCCCACCTTCTCTGGCCTTTTTTACTCTCCCGGTAAGCCTGTTTTTGCTCTTCTGTCAGGGATATTAGTTTCCTGTTTTTCTTGTTTTCCCGGTTATACTTCTTTGTCAGTTCATTGCGTTTCTCTATCTCCTTTAGATACACCTCATATTCGCTCATTTCCTTTGCTTTCAGGCTTGATGAAATCGCAAGGAACCCCTCGTCATTAAGCAGTATTTTCTGGCGTATTTCGCTTAATTGCCTCATTTTTACTCCGAGAATATACTCGTATTCCTTTTCCTCAAGGTATTTAATATTATCCTCTGATATCATTCCCCTGTCTGCTACCAGAATTACCTTGCCTATTTCATATTTTTCCCTGATTTTGTCAATAATCTCAACAAATGCAGGTTTATCTGAC
>JANQEB010000266.1 GCA_028278605.1 Candidatus Gastranaerophilales bacterium | reverse complement strand
TTAAGATTGCTTGCGAAAATGCGGACAGCACCGCCTGCTTCGCTTCGGATATTGGCTTTCTGCTTAAAAGCAAAGTTTTATGCCTCGCAATGACGTTGTTCATCAGTTACAATATACCACTACCAAATTAAAAATACGCAAGATATTACTTTATTATTGGGTTAAAACTCATCATCGAAAATTCTGGGTTTTATTTCCTTGTTGAATTTATAACCGGCAACAGCTTTTGATTGCCTTACGCTTCCTGACATCTCCTTTGATACGGAGCCCTGGCCGATTTTTAGTAGGTTCAGGTTTTCCTGTTCAAGTTTTTGGATATTCTGCCAGGTTGAACTGAACTCGGTAGTTTTTAGTTCGGAAAACGTTTGCTCAGAAGTAATTTTCAGGTTTTTTAATTTTTCTATACAGGAATTTTTTTCTTTTAACAGTTTCTTAATCTCGGCTTCAAACTCGGCAAAAGCCTCCGGGGAAGAATCAGGGCTGATTTTATCGCTTTTTAAAAGAGAGTTTAGTTGCCGGTTAACATAAAGTAATTTATCAATACTTTTTTTAAATTCCTCTTTCATAATTAACCGGTATAACCTCGTTCTTCAGCTTCTTCCCCGTCATCCTCGTCATCATCTTCATATTCATCATCATCTTCGTCGTCATAATCATCAGAAACCTGTTTATCGGTATAACCTGCGGCTTGTTTTTCCTTACTGGCTATTTTTATTGCTTCTTCCCAGGTCTGTTTTAATTCTTTAAGATGACGAAGAACTTCTTCGATGTACTCGGGTTTCTTTTGAACATTTGCCTGGACCAGCCTGTAATGAAGATATTCGTATAAACTGTATAAATTTTTGGCAACTTCCCCGCCTATATCCATATCAAGCGTGTTCATGAATTCAGCGATGATATTTTGGGCAGCTATGTTATTTTTATGGCTATCCTCGATATTATTTTCTTTCATGGCTATCAGGGCTTTATTTAAAAATTGAATCGCCCCGTCATAGAGCATAATTAAAATTTGCTCAGGAGACGCTGTTTGTATCTGGGATTGCTGATATTGCTTTAAATAAGGATTAGTCATGTTTTATGCTTCTTTGCCTCGCTCCACACAGACCCGGGGGGGGTAAATACATACTAACCATTTTCCTTTTTTTTGTAAATCTTTTACTCATGCAGAAAAACTATTTTTTAAAATATTAAATAACCTGAGTTGCTAATTAGCCAAAACCGTCATTGCGAGGAGTGAAACGATACTTCGGCTTCGCTCAGCACAGGCTCCGCAATCCATAAGTAGGTAACAAAAAAT
>JANQEB010000094.1 GCA_028278605.1 Candidatus Gastranaerophilales bacterium | reverse complement strand
GAATATTCCCCAAAAAGCAGTGAAAGTGTGATTTATTTGGCAATGTTACATTTAATGCTTAGACGATTAGCAAGGTAAAGAACTTTTCAGATGACCTCTGAGCCAGCTCGCCCTGCGAGCTGTGCTGAAGGATCTCAAGGTCTAAAACGGTGAGATCCTTCGCTTCGCTCAGAATGACGAAATGAGTAAAAATTTTTTGTTACCTACTTAGTTAAGTATTAACTGATAAGCTCCTCATGTTATGCCGTGCTTGACTGAGCCTGCCCCGTGCTACGACACGGGGGCATCTATCCGGCAAACATAATAGACTTATTTTTTATAAACATAACTGGGACAAATGCCGTGCTTCAGGAGGGCCTGGTTTATGTTCAGGTTATCCTTGCCGTAGATAACTCCCAGCAGTCGGCCGTATTTGTCAATGCCGACAATTTTGATTTTAACGTTTTTAATGCCGTACAACATGTTATTCAAGTAGCTTTTTGCCATACACCCCTTAAAAATAACTTCGTTAATCCCCATCTTGTTTAGATAGGCCTGTTTATAAGCCCGATAATTTTTAGAAGTTTCAAAGCAGTCAATTCCCACAAGACGGAATTTTGCGCTTGTCTCTTTTAACTGAATTTCAACGGTATCCCCATCGATAATTTTATTTACCTTGGCAAACCCGGTTAATTCTTGAGAATAACAAGAGAGTGTTAAAAATAAACAACTAAACAATACTAAAATCATCTTTTTCATTATTTAAATACCTTTTGGGTTTTATATAGCTCACAAGATGTTTATATTACGTAGAGAGTTTATAGTCAAGTAATTAAAATAAAAATATGAACGATGAAATTTTTTTAGAAAATATTGGAATTAAAATAAAAATTCTGAGGACAAAACAAAAACTTTCCCAGGAAAAACTGGCCTTAAATGCGGATGTTGAAAGGTCTTATTTAGGCAAAATAGAGAGAGGACGTCAAAATCCTTCACTTTTAATTATTAAACATATTGCAGAAGCCCTAAATGTTGAAATACAAGAATTATTAAACTTTAGCTTTTAACTGTCATGAAAAAAATAAAAAATATAAAGTTGGGTAGGTTGGGTCAATTTTGTAAATTGACCCAACAGCTTTAAATTCGCATTATTTGATGTTGGATTAAAAAATTCTATTTTTTAATCCAACCTACTGCCTAGTAACAGATAAAAAATCAGGCTTAATAATAAATGAAGCAATTGATTATGTTTTAAAAAAACTAAAATAGCTATTCCTCAATAACTCTTTCAAGAGCTTCTTCTTTAGTACAGTCGTGTTCTTTGCAATAAATTTCAAACCATTCATTTAATAGTTCAATATCTTTTTTCCAAATTTCTTTTACAAGTTTATTTTCTAATAAATCTTTATAAGTTGAATTTTTAAATAGTAATCTTGCATATTCTTTATCAGGCTGGAATGCTTTTAGTTTTAGGTTTCTAATGTCTTTTTGTATTTCTTTAATAGTGTTTTGTGTATTCATTTTTTACTCCTTTAACTTCAACCCTCAGGACATATATGTCCTGAGGGTTAATAGTATCAAATATAATGAATATATGCAACACAAGGACGAAAAAACCAAATATTTTGCTAAAATTGTCGGTGAGACTATTAGAGAGTTAAGAATTAATAACTGTATGGGTTCAATAAATGAACTAAATAACAAGTATGGCTTGAGTTTAAGCAGAATAGAAAATGGTCTGGTTGACATTAAATTTGTTACATTATGGAAAATTGCTAATGTCTTAGAGTTGCCACCAGCTAAGGTGTTTGAGACTATAAAAAAGAAATTGCCTGAAGATTTTGATTTTTTTGCTGAATAATGGCTGTTTAACTTCCACACAACTTCCCCACTCTAAAAATCAAGTTGGGTAGGTTGGGTCAATTTTGTAAATTGCACCAACAACTTTAAATCCGCATTATTTGATGTTGGGTTAAAAAATAGAATTTTTTGTTTGTTCTTTATCCGCTTGATTGTGAATTTATATCAAAAAGCTCTTTCAACCTGCCAGGCAACTCGTTTTTTGCTGAACCCCCGGTTTTCTCAAGAATTTCAGATATCGCATTTTTATAGTCCAACCTGGAGGCCTCTTCCTCATTCAGTGGAAATTCGAGGCTGTATTTCTTACACAACGACTTAAGATAAGAAATCTGTGCTTTTGTCGGGTGTTGTTTAGACATCTTAAATTCCCGGGCTTTTTGCCTCTGAGCCTTTGCATAAGCCTTTTGCCGCTCATAAAGAGGTTTTTGTTTTTCCTTATAAGCAAGCTTTTTGAGGTTCTCCCTGATATAAAGCTCCAGATCGTTAAGGAAGTCTTCCTTATCAATAAACTCACCTAACCTGGAAACCTCGTAGAAGAAATTTCCAGGTAATATTTTTCATTTTCAATGAACAGGCAGAGTATTTCCGAGGTTTTCCTGCCGGAATGTTTTTTCACAAAACTTGCAATATAATGGCAAAGGTCAGACTTCTGCATCTTTGCCAGATAATTAAAAACTTTGTTTTTAACGGTATAAATATCCATATCAAAAAACAATTTCGCAGCTTTAGTAGTCCATATGATTGTATTACACATAAATAATTGATTCAAAATTCCCTAAATGCTAAACTATATGAGGAATATAGAGCAGAAAGCAGAGGCATATGAGCGAAGAAAAAATTTCTGAAAGCAAAAGTAGGGATTTTTTAAGGCAAATAATTGATGAAGACCTGAAAGCCGGCAGATACAGCGGTGTAATAACAAGGTTTCCGCCGGAACCAAACGGGTACCTGCATATAGGACATGCAAAATCCATATGCATAAACTTCGGCATAGCAAACGATTATCCGGGCGGTAAGTGTCATCTGCGGCTTGACGATTCTGACCCTGCAAAAGAAAACTACGAATACGTAGAGTCAATCAAAACTGACGTTAAATGGCTCGGTTTTGACTGGGGAAAAGACATTTTCTTTGCCTCAGACTACTTTGAGCGCTTATATGAGTACGCGGAATATCTTATTAAAAAACAAAAAGCCTATGTTTGCAGTCTTTCAGAGGAAGAAATAAGAGAATACCGCGGAACCGTAACACAACCCGGAAAACACAGCCCTTACAGGGACCGCTCAGTTGAGCAGAACCTCGACCTGTTCAGAAGAATGAAGGCAGGGGAATTCAGGGACGGAGAGCATGTTCTGCGGGCAAAAATCGACATGGCAAACCCCAATATGAAAATGCGTGATCCGCTTTTATACAGGATAAGACACGTTGAGCACTACAGGCAGGGCAATAAATGGTGTATTTACCCGTTATACGACTTCACACACGGCCTGTCTGACTATATAGAAGGTATTACCCACTCAATATGCACGCTGGAATTTGAAAATAACAGGGAATTATACGACTGGATCCTTGATGAGTGCGATATAAAAGAACCTCGTCCGCACCAATATGAGTTTGCGCGGTTGAACGTGAATTATAACGTTGTAAGCAAAAGAAAACTGCTTGAACTGGTGGAAAACAAATATGTAAACGGGTGGGATGACCCAAGAATGCCGACGATTTCCGGCATGAGAAGGCGCGGAATAACCCCGGAAGCCATAAAAAACTTCTGCGAGAGCGTGGGAATCGCCAAGGCAAATAGTGTTGTTGACATGGCGCAATTTGAATTCCATATAAGGGACGACTTGAACAAAAAAGTCCCACGTGCCCTGGCAGTATTAAAACCGCTTAAAGTAGTCATAGAAAATTATCCTCAAAAAAAGGAAGAGCTGATTGAAGCTTCTTTTTACCCGCATGACATACCGCTTAAAGGCTCAAGAAACCTGCCTTTTTCAAGGGAAATCTATATAGACAGGGATGATTTTATGGAGAATCCGCCTGAGGGTTATTACAGGCTCTTCCCTGGCGGGGAAGTCAGGCTCAGGCACGCCTATATAATCAGGTGTGAGGAAGTTATAAAAGATGAAAGCGGCGCAATAACAGAGCTTCGCTGTACATACGACCCGGCCACAAAAAGCGGCGAAGATACTTCAGGTAAAAAAGTAAAAGGAACTATCCACTGGGTCTCGGTAAAACACGCGGAAAACGTGGAAGTCAGGCTATACGACAGGCTTTTTAATGTTGAATTCCCGGAATCTGTAGAGGATGGATTTAACAGGGATTCGCTATATATTACCAATAACGCCTATGTTGAGCCTGCCGTGGCAAAATCCCAGCCGGAAAGCCGCTTTCAGTTTGAAAGGTTGGGGTATTTCTACTTTGACCCGGTCGAATTCAGGAACGGCAAAATTGTATTTAACAGAATTGTTACCCTGCGTGATTCCTGGACAAAAACCGTCAAACAGGAGCAACCGGCCGTTAAAAAACCTGAAAAAGAACCCGTGCAAAAACTTCAGGAAAAAGTAGAATTTGATATTTCCGAGCTTCCGCAGGAAATCAGGGTAAAATTCGATAAATACACGGAACAATACGGAATCCACAGGGAAGAAGCCCTGACAATCGCAAGAGAAGATAAACTTTCTGAACTCTACGAACAGGCAATCATTATATATGACAACCCTAAAGCCATAGCAGGGTTTGTTTCTACTGAAATAGCAAGGGAAATTAAGGAAAAATCTCCGGAAAAAATTTCAGTAAGGGCAGCAGATCTTGCAGCGCTGGTTAAGTTAATTGACCAGGGAATAGTTTCCGTAAAAATCGCAAAGGAAGTGCTTGCTTCCACACTAAAAGGCGGGGGAAGCCCTGCTGAAATTGTTGAAAATAAGGGCTTAAAGCAGATCAATACTTCGGAAGAGCTTACACCTTATATAGAAAAAGTAATCAATAACAACCCCGGCAATGTGGACGCTTATAAATCAGGAAAAACAAAGCTTTTCGGTTTTTTTGTGGGGCAGGTTATGAAAGAAACAGGGGGAAAAGCAAACCCTGAACTTCTTAACAGGTTACTGCAAGAAAAATTAAATTAGTGGGCAGTGGTATAAAAATACGTGATTTGTCATTGCGAGCCCGGTACCCGCCATGGGCGGGACGGGCGAAGCAATCCACTTGAGTCTAAGGAACAAACAAAAAGTTTTTACATCTGTTTTGTATTTTACGTCATCCTGAGCCAGCTCGCAGAGCGAGCTGGCTCAGGATCTCAAGGTCTAAAACAATGAGATTCTTCGCCCGCCCCGCCTATGGCGGGAGGCGGCTCAGAATAACGAAATGAGTAAAAATTTTTTGTTACCTACTTATACCACTGCCGGAAAATTTACTATTTCCAGCGCCTGCCGCTTGTAATTCTCCCCGCCCCGGTAATAATCAACTTCAAATAATCACCGGGTCATAATTGTTTTTTCTTCTTCTTTAAATTGTAAGTCATATAAGTTTTTATACGCGCCGTCCTGAATATTAATCAGCTGGTCGTGTGTCCCTGATTCAACAATTTGTCCTTCGTTTATAACAGCAATTTTATCAACGTTTTTAATAGTTGAAAGCCTATGAGCTATAACAATAACAGTTTTATTATCCATAAGTTTATCCATAGCTTTCTTTACAATCGCTTCAGACTTGTTATCAAGAGCTGAAGTGGCTTCATCAAGAATAACCACAGGCGCATTTTTAAGCATCGCCCTTGCAATTGCAACCCTTTGTTTCTGCCCGCCTGACAGCCTTACACCTCTTTCGCCGATTTCTGTGTCAAGCCCGTCAGGGAGCTCAGCAACAAAATCTTCTAAATAAGCATCTTTAACTACTTTTTGTATTTCCTGCCCGGAAGCGTGGAAATTCCCGAGGACAATGTTTTCTCTAATAGTCCCTGTGAACAGGAAATTATCCTGGAATACAACAGCTATATTTTTTCTGAGGCTTGCCATTTCAATTTTCCTGATATCAACGCCGTCAATCTTGATTGAACCGGACTTAATATCATAAAAACGCGGTATTAAGTTTGCGACAGTTGTTTTACCGCCCCCGGAGTTACCGACAAGGGCAACAGACTGGCCGATTTTAATATCAAAGTTCACGTCTTTAAGAACAGGCGTATCTTTATCATATTCAAACCATACATTCTCAAGCCTGATTGAGTCTTTGACCGTATCAAGCTTAAGCGCGTCAGGACTGTCTTTAATCTGCGGTTCCAGGTCAAGAACATCCATAACCCTGTTCATAGCAACGAAACTTCCCTGCATTCCCGCCATTGTATTCCCCATTGATTTTATTGGCCTGTAAAGTAACAGCAGTGAAGTTACAAATGCGGCAAAACTTCCGCTGGTCATTTCCCCGCTAAGGATCAGGTGGTTTCCAAACCACATAACCCCTGCTATACCAAATGATGCAATTAAATACATTAATGGAGACAGCCAGCCTACACGCTTAGTCAGCTTCATCTGAAGTTCAAATTGCTCTCGCAGGTTGCGCTTGAGTTTATTAAACCAAAAATCCTGCAAATTAAAAGCTGTGATTATCCTATTTCCGCCATATGTCTCAAATATACCGGTTGTAAGTTTGCTTCCTACTTTTACACCTTCATTTGACACATATTTAACGTGTTTTCTAATAAGGGCAACAGGTAAAAATGCTCCCCCCAGCATTAATATCGCAAAAAAGGAAAGCTTCCACGAAACAAACAATAATACGCAGATTAACCCTAATGACCTTGTAATATTATCAACAATAGTTTTCAAATTATTTAATAAACCCGTACATGCTCCCCCGGCATCACCTAAAAACCTGCTGTTTATTAACCCTGATGAATTTTTATCATACAGGGCAGACTCAAATGTTAAAAGCTTGGAAAACAAATGAGCTTTAAGACCGTTAGCCATATTAATCCCGGCCCAGTCGTTAAGGTATCCGCTAAAGTATTTCAGAAGCCCCTGAGCTAAAGCTACTCCTACAACCAGAAACGGGATCCAAAAAGCCAAAAACTCAGCAATGTAAATTTCTTTTCCATTAATAATAAAATCTATATACGGTTGTACATTTATCTGGTTAAAGTTGCCAAAATTACTTAAAAGCTGATTAACCAGAACAGAAGGAATTATAAGAAGCGGAAATAAAAAAGACTGAAACCGGGTAAGATCAAGGGGATTACGTTCTATAACGTAATCAAGATAGGGTTTTAAGGATAAAGCTATTGCCCCGTCCAAAAGGCCAACCGGAACGGCAAGTAAGATTGCTAATACACCCCTGAATAAATATGGCTTAACAAAAGGCCACATTCTGCGGTACATATACTTATAATCAAACGCCCTGTCCTGCTGAACTTCCTGTAACTGCATTAAAAATCCCCGTTCATGTTTTTTCTTATGCTAATTTTACCAGTAAAAAAGATTAAATAAAGTTTTTAATCTCATTATGTTGGTTTAAAAAAAATTATCTTTATTTAAACTATGGTTTAATATCAATAAGTAAACAGCTAAAAAAGTGAAATAAACAAATGGGAATATCAGTAGTAATTCATACTTATAACTCAGAAATGTACCTGGAAAAGTGCCTGGAATCGGTAAAAGAGTTTGCTGAGATCATAATTTGCGATATGTACAGCACTGATAAGACAATTGAAATCGCGCAAAAATACGGGTGCAGAATTATTTACCATGAAAATATCGGTTATGCTGATCCCGCAAGGAACTGGGCAATGAACCACGCTTCCAATGAGTGGATATTTGTTCTTGATTCAGATGAAATTTCCCCAAAAACGCTAAATGATTTTCTGCACGAATGGGTTGAGACAGAAAAAGCTAAAACTCACTATAAAGGAATGTATATTCCCAGGAAAAATATCCAGATCGGGAATTTTTTGCGGGCATGGTACCCCAATACAATAATAAGGCTGTTTAAGAAAGGTTACTTTGACTGGCCGGCAGAAGTCCATTGTTCCCCTAAAATACTCGGGGCAGTCTATACAATTAATCCAAAAGAACATGAAAAAGCTATTATACATTACAATCACCAGTCAATATCGTCTTTTATAAAGAGAATGGATATTTATACAACGCTTGAACTCGATAAATTCAGTCAAAGAGGGGTTAAATTCAAACTATGGTACCTGCTTTTGCGCCCCATAGGGGAATTTATCAAAAGATACTTCTTTAAAAGCGGCTATAAAGACGGAATGCCCGGCTTTTTGTTTGCAATTTTCATTGGCATATACAAGTTTATAGCCATTGCTAAACTCTGGGAAATGGAATACAAGGAAAAAGTCAACTTTGACGAAACTAATTTGCCCACAGAATACAATATGTAAAAAGCCTGCTTTGGTAAGCAATTGAAAATTAACTGTTAAAAGTTGATAATCTCATGTTATGAGAGAGTTATTTATATTAACTAATGACAACGTAAAAATCGCATTTAACCATTACAGTTCCGGCCGGGAATCTGTGGTAATTATTGCTCATGGCTGGTATATGTGCAAGGATGCCGGGCCTTTTCTGAATTTATCCCAGGATTTTTCCCGGAATAACGACGTGATTACAATGGATTTTAGAGGACATGGCAAAAGCTCAGGCTGGTATACTTTTACCTCAAATGAAATCCATGATATCAGGGCAGTCATAAACTATGCAAAGAAAAGATATTCTAAAATCGGACTGGTTGGGTTTTCTTTAGGCGGTGCGTTATCTATAATACATACTTCCCTGTATAAAGACATAGATTGCCTGGTAACAGTGAGTGCACCGGTTGATTTCCAGAAAATAGAAAATCATTACTGGAGGCCGGAAGCCTTTATACCAACATTTAAAAAATTCAATTTTAGTGAAAACCGAAACGTCAGGCCGGGAAACATTTTTCTGAAAAAAATAAACCCTATTGAAGTTGTGCCTGAAATTGCGCCTATTCCGGCCCTGTTTATTGCGGGGGGTAAGGACCCGACAGTTTATCCGTGGCATACAGAGAGTTTATACGAGAAGGCAGGCGGGCCTAAATGCCTGGAAATATTTGAGGACGGCTTTCATGCGGAAGACCTTTACCTGAATTCCCGTATCAGGTTTATGAATACTTGCAATAACTGGTTTAATAACCACTTACAGTGATTGGCTGCTTAAGTATCTAAGTGCTCTATCATTTGCATCTCTTTCTAACAAATTATTCATATAGTCATCAAACAATTTTAACATTTCACCTGCATAATCATCTTCTCTCCTACCTTTAATACTTCTATTGAAAGCAAAAACATTAGGATAATTTATAAAAGCATCTAAGTATTGATTAGCATTCCTTGCGTCAACTGTACCTGGATTTAATACTCCCTTTTCTGATATTATTGAAGGATAAACATTCTTAAAACCTTCAAAGCCTTCTTCAGTATTTAGTGCTTGCATTAAACCTTCTTTTCTCTTTCCAGCCCAGGCTTGTATGTCATCAATTGACTTTGGCACGCTATCTGCACCATCTAAAAAAGGATTTACACTTTTCAATCTTTCAAATGTGTTAATATCTCCTTCCATAACATCATCAAAAATGGTTCTTTTATTGAGTTCTCCTTTAACTGAATCAAAACGCCTACCTACTTTCGTAATAGCTTCTCTAAGTAGTGTTAATCCCTCTTTAAGTCTTACTATTGAAGCGGCCTGGTTCCAATGCCCCCATTCGTGCCCCATAGCAAATTTAGTTATATCATCATCAGCAAGACCTAATATATCAGAACTCAAGGTGAGTTTTGCCTTACTCCAAGAATACCCAGCATCAAGCCCTGATTGAGTTATTTCTAGTACAGGTCTAGTTTTAGTACTATCAATTCTGGCTAAATGACCTAAATATGAATTTACTTGTGATATACTTAACATCTTTTTGCATTCATCACTTGATTACTTAATTCCATAACATTTTTGAATGAAAAAAATTGCTAAATATTTCAGAACATTTTAATAAACTGCAACAAAGTAAAATGCAGAATTAAATGTGAATTGGAAAATTTTTATAGCATTTTAAACCCTGGCAGTAGCGTAGTATTTTTCAAGAAGAGCAGAGCCAACCAGCCCGGAAAAGTCTTTCAAGCCTGTCCTTGTAATCTTAGTGCCGGCTGACGCAAGTGCAAGTGATTTGGCATGGGCTTTTTTGATAGTTATATCGTAGAAAAAGTCAACAGCCTCAATAAGTCCGCCGCCAAGTATGATCAGTTCCGGGTTGTAGAAGTTGATCACAGAAGCCAGGCCGCTGCTTAAGTATTCAGCCGCCTCGGTTATGGAATTATATACAATTTCATCATTAAGCTCCAGTGCTTTTTTTATGTGTTTGGACTTGATAGAGCCGTTTTCACTAACCAAATCGGTGATAACTGAATTATGGCCTTTTTTAATAGCGCCGGTAATTCGTTTTTCAATTGCGGTCCTTGATGCATAAGCCTCAAGGCATCCGTTTTCCCCGCAACCGCAAAGCCTGCCGCCGGAAGACACAATTATATGTCCGATTTCACCGGCTGTCCCTGATGAACCTCTATAAACCTTTCCGTTACAGACAATTCCGGAGCCTACTCCTGTTCCTACAAAAATACAGACAAGATTTTTATAACCAATACCGTTTCCGAAAGTGATTTCCCCGATTGTCGCGACTTCCACGTCATTACCGAGAAATACAGGGAGTTTAAACTGGTTTTCAAGTATTTGTTTGATATCGAGCCTGTAGCAGTTAAGGTTAGGCGCGCACATCAGGATTCCTTTTTCTCTGTCCACCTGGCCTGCCGCTCCAATGCCTATTGAAGAGATATCACCGGGCGAAATTTGAGCTTCCAGAATTGTTTTTTCAATAGTTTCTATTATTTTTTCAATAATAGGCTTATCATCATTATTCTGGGTTTTCTTTTTGACAGAAGTTAAAACTTCTCCTGTTTCGGTATTGACAAGCCCGGCAAGAATTTTTGTCCCGCCAAGATCAACACCAATAGCATATTTTTTCATAATTTATCCCGTCCCTATCCCTTCCGGAATGTAAACAATATTTTATATTAACATTTTCGACAGTTCTCAACAAATATTTATACCACTACCAAATGAGTTAATAATAAAGTGTTAAGCAATATGAAATAATTTCAATTTAAAAAATATTTTCTTAATAAAATGTAATATTTCAGAAATTTTATTGACCTTGCATATATCCTTTGTTAATATAAGATATATAATACTGATGTCTTAAATTTTTTAAATTGCTCGCTAATAACTCGCCTAAATTCACGCCTAAGGTTATTTTTACGCTACAAAAAGATAGCTGATAGGCTTACTCAGAGAAGAAATAAAGGGTCTGGATTGAAGGAGTATCATTTATGAAAACATGGGTAAACTCCGGCATGAGTTGTCCTATTTCCGGTCGGGACAACACGTCTTATACTGAAAACTACTTAAAGGACTACCTTAAGCAAATTCAAAAAACAAATCTTCTTTCGGCTAAGGAAGAAAAAGAACTTGGTAAAGGCATTAAACAGGGCAATGTTAACGACAGGAAAAAACTTATTCAGTCTAACTTAAGGCTTGTAGTAAGTATTGCCAAAAAGTACATGAACTATGGGCTGTCTTTTCAGGACCTTATACAGGAAGGCAACCTTGGATTAATGACCGCCGCTGAAAAATTCGATTACAAACTGGGGTATAAGTTCAGCACTTACGCGACCTGGTGGATTAAACAGTCTATTAACAAGGCAATTTCTGAACAGGCCTATTGTATGAAAGTCCCTGTCTACGTCCAGGAGATAATCTCCAAGTACTCCAAAGTAAAGGAAAAAATGGAAAGAGATTCAAAACGCAAACCGGTTGAGCTTACAGATATTGCAAAAGAACTAAAAATTCCTATAGATAAGCTAAAAGGCTATATAGAGGCGTTTAATAAATCTGTTTCATTAGATTCCCCGCTTGAAACTTCTGAGGGCGCCAATGTAACCTTATCAGACTTTATTCTTGATGAAAGTTCCAAAACAGAAATAAATGCTGAAATTAAGCAGTTAAAGCAGGATATATTTAGTGTTCTGGAAAAATTAAAAATCAGGGAAAAAGAGGTCATCAAAATGAGGTTCGGGTTATTCCCAGGTATCGAACCTCAGACACTGGAGGAAATCGGAAGAAAATTTGGTGTAACCAAGGAATGTATCAGGCAAACCGAAATCAGGGCGATTGGTAAGATACGTGATATCTGTGAAAGAGAAGGTATTTTAACACCATATTTATACTAAAATGAGTTAGTTTTCTTAAAATCGGGCATGAATGAAGCCAGGCTCCCGCTAACGCCCGCAAAGTCAGACATTAAGAAAACGTCGCTCCTGCATGCGGAAATGCGGACAGCACCGCCTGCTTCTCGCAAGCTGTCCGCATTTTCGCAGCGAAGCAGGGACTGCACTTCGTTTTGCTGTCCATTTCGCCTGCTTTGCCATACCGATTTATGTTAATTTATTTCATTTTAAGATTATTTATTGAAATCGGTATAGATTTTTAGAAATTCCATCCGGCTATCATTAGTTTAATGTTGCTCAGTCGTATCAAGCCTTTCAATTATCTAGCAATTCAGGTTAATTATACCGCTGCACCTAAGCCGGTATAATTATATTTCTCAATACACTTGAAGCCCTCAGCTCATCAAAAGCCAGATTTATATCATCAAGTTTATACTTATTAGCTATGAGTTTATCAAGGTTAATTTTTTTATCCCTCACCAGCTCAAGTATCCCGGGAAAATCATCGGGCCTGCATCCAATAGAGCCAAAGATTTCCTGCTCATAAAACATGATTTTAGCCGGGTTTATAGTGATATTCTGATTTGTATACCCCACAACACATAACCTGCCTGCTTTACCAAGGGTCTTAAACGCAGCTTCAATTGTCTCAGGCTTTCCTATAACCTCAAAAGCAACGTCAACCGGCCCGCCGTTTTGTTTTAAAAACTCTTTTAAGTTAGTTTCATTAGGGTTCACAGTTAATGCAGCACCAAGTTCCTTTGCAAGCTGTAGTTTATCATTATTAATATCGCATGCTATGACTTGCACCCCTGATAGGGCCGCTATTTGAACCACGTTAATACCCACACCTCCGCAGCCAAACACAATTACTCTTTCTTCCGGCCTGACTTTCGCTCTGTTTACAACGGCATGATATGGAGTTGAAACAGCATCAGCTATTATACAGCCCTCTTCCAGCGAAATCTCATCGGGCATAGCTATCACGTCTTTCTCGGGGACTTTAATATACTGAGCAAAAGCCCCGTCAATTGAGTTTCCAGGCATGACCATATTCCGGCATATATTTTCCCTTCCTGAGAGGCAAAATTTACATTTACCGCAGGTAAACACCGGCGGCAACAGAACCCTGTCCCCTTCCTTAAAGGAGTTTCCATCCCCGGCAACGACCCCTGAGGCTTCATGGCCAAGAATTACGGGCGGCTTCTTAAAAGTAGGAACGCCATGGTCAATATAATGAAGATCTGTATGGCAAACCCCGCATGCAGCTACTTTTACCAGGATTTCATTTTCTTCCGGCCGGGGGGTTGGGTAATTTTCATCTATAACTATTTTACCGCTTTCAGTTAATACCGCCGCTTTCATCGTGCTTCTCGCTTAAATATTTTGCTCAATTTATTTATAATATAATAAATCTTATTATTTAAATTTTAAAAAAATGGACATAAACAAAGTTATAAAAAACCTGATAGAAAAGCTTTCCGCAAAATTCAACGATTTTGAGGGGATTTACTTTTACGGCTCCAGAGTAAAAGGAAATTACGTAAAGGAAAGCGATTATGACATGATTTTTCTCTTTAAAAACGGTTATGACTTTGATAAAGAAAGAGAATTAGCAGGCATCATTATTGATTTTGAGCTGGAGAACGATATTTTTATTGACCATCACCCAATGACAAGAGAGGAACTGCGAAGGAATCCTTTTTTCTTTGATGAGGTTGTAAATAAGGGATTATACTATGAAGCAACATAAGCAAGCATTAATTGAAAATCTCTTAGAAAAGTCAAAAAGAGCCCTTGAAGACGCAAAACTGGCTATTGATAACCAGAGACTGGAAACAGCCCAAAATAGAATTTATTATTCAATATTTTATATTGTTTCGGCCTTAGCTTACTTAAATAATTTCTCAACCTCTAAGCATGGCCAGTTAGTAAGCTGGTTTAACAGGATTTTTATTAAAGAAAAGATTTTTGACAAAGAACTTGCCATAACATACAAAGAAGCATATGAGAACAGGATGAAATCAGACTATGAGTTCACTTATAAACCCGTTGAAGAAAACGTGCGACGATTATTTAATAAAGCAGAAGAATTTATACAGATAGTTAGAGAATACATAAAAAATATGGAGGATGGTCAAAATTATGAGTAAAACCTGTGTTTGTAAAAAATTTAATGATCAGCAAAAGGCTGAATTCAAAAAAACAATTCAAAAAGCGCTAAAAGTCCTGAATAAAAAGAACTTTTACATGATTATTCACGGCGCAAGCTTCCCTTCAGACAAAAACCGGGATACAGGATTCGGCACATACAACTCAGAAAATGCTAAAAAGTTTATTGAATTTGCTAATACCTTTGGTTTTAACGGTATTCAGCTTGGTCCGGACGGAAAAACCAAGGCTGTTGACTCTTCCCCATATACAGCAACCCTGTTTTCCAATAACCCCATGTTTATTGACCTATATCAACTTACAACAGAAGAATTCGGCGAAATCCTGACCGAAGAAGCCTGCCGGAAAATTGCTAATGGAAATCCTGCAACAAGCAATAATACCGCTTATGAATACGCCTATAAAGAATATAATAAAGCACTCAGGGAAGCTTTCAGGAATTATAAATCCAAATTAGCCCAAAAAGACAAAAAAACTAAACAGCTAAACAGAAAATTTAACACCTTTGTTGAAAATAACGCACTATGGTTGGAAAAAGACGCTGTATATGAGGCTTTATCAGTAAAGCATGGCAATGATTACTGGCCAGTCTGGCAAGATGAGCTTGATAAAAAACTGTATTGCCCGGGCCATCAGTTTACCCAGGAACAGGCTGACCAGAGAATGCTTGAAATTAAAGAAAAATTCGCTGAAGAAATTGAATTTTACCGGTTTGTTCAGTTTATAGCGTATGTTCAAAAGCAAAATACCAAAAAATACCTGAAAAAAAAGGGAATGAAAACTGTTGCTGACGCCCAGGTAGCATTTTCTGACCGTGATTTCTGGGCAAACCAGTACTATTTCCTGGAAAATTACTATCTTGGCTGCCCGCCTGATTTTTTTGCGGAAGACGGACAGGCATGGGGATTTCCCGTACTGGACCCTGATAAAGTATTTAACCCTGACGGGACACTTGCAGACGGCGGAAAAATCCTTAAAGCGCGGTTTGAAAAAATGTTTGAGGAAAACCCCGGCGGCGTAAGAATTGACCATATTATCGGGCTTGTAGACCCTTATGTATACAAAAAAGACCACCGGCCAAAACCGGAAGAAGGAGCAGCAAGGCTTTATTCTTCTCCAGAGCACGGTGAACTCGGCAAATACGCAATTGTAACCCATGAAAACCTTAACCACGAGTTTACCCCTGATAATGAACACAGGATAAAAAACTTATCTGATGACCAGGTAAAACAGTACGCCAGGATTCTTGAGCAGATTGTAATTCAGTCAGCGCAGGAAAAAGGCATAGAAAAAGAAGCTATAATATGCGAAGACCTTGGAACCGTGACTAACCCCGTGCTTGAAGTTATGGACAAGCTTGAATTAAGCGGCCTTAGAGTAACTGAGTTTGTTGACCCGGAAGCTGAGAATCACCCTTACAGGGTTAAAAATACCGCAAAAATACACTGGGTAATGATTGGAAGCCACGATAACGCTCCATTAACCTGCTGGCTGGATGAACTTTACGGGCAAAACAAGATAGGGCTCCACGCAAGAAACCTTGCTGAGGACTTAAAGCCCTCACAGGTTGAAGAATTCAAGCAGGGACTAATTGAAAACAGGAGCAAATTTATAACGGCAAAGTTTGCTGAGCTGTTTGCAAGTTCTGCTGAGAATATCCAGGTATTTTTCGCGGATTTCTTCGGGATGAAGCAAAGATATAACCAGCCGGGAACTTCCGGTGATCAGAACTGGTCATTAAGGGTGCCAAATAACTATGAATGCTTTTATTATGACCAGCTAGCCGGAGGTGAAGCCCTGAATTTACCCGAAGCGCTGATTATGGCTATTGAATCCAGAGGAAGCAGCTTTGCATCAAAACAAAAAACCCTGATTAGCAAGCTGCAAAGTTATGCAGAGATTATTTCAAGAAGATAAAAGCTATCTAATATTAAAATATTAAAAAAGTTTTCTTTGGTAGCCAAAATCTTAATAATTTTGTAGTATTAAGGTGTAAAATTTTTTATAATAGAAAAAATATCAAAAATAGCTGGTAATTTTAGGAGAATTTTATCAATGGGCTATAGACTGGTAACAAGAAGCGACTTTGACGGGCTGGTATGCGCTGCTCTTCTCAAGGAGCTTGATATGATTGACGATATAATGTTTGTTCACCCCAAGGATATGCAGGATGGCAATATTGAAATTACCGGCAAGGACATTACAACAAACCTTCCATACGTGGAAGGTGTTCACCTTGCATTTGACCATCACTTAAGCGAAACAATGAGGCTTAACGGAAAGCCTGAAAACCATATCATTGACCCAAACGCTCCGTCAGCCGCCAGAGTCCTGTTTAATTACTTTGGAGGGGAAGTTAAATTCACCAGGAGATGGGAAGAAATCCTTGAAGCTGTTGATAAAGCTGACTCGGCTAATTTTACAAGGGAAGAAATCCTTAAGCCCCGGGGCTGGGTGCTCTTAAACTTCTTAATGGACCCAAGGACCGGCCTTGGAAGGTTCAGAAATTTCAGGATTTCTAACTACCAGCTAATGATGGAACTTATTGAAAAATGCAAATCCCTTACAATTGATGAAATTCTTGGTCTTCAGGATATAAAAGAAAGACTGGAACTTTATTATGGACTGGAAAATAAATTTAAAGACCAGTTAATAAAATGCGCTAAAATACACGATAATCTTATAGTCCTCGACTTAAGGGAAGAAGAAATTATTTACCCGGGTAACCGTTTTATGATCTATGCGATTTACCCTGAATGCAATATTTCAATGCACGTAATCTGGGGACTTAAAAAGCAAAACACAGTATTTGCAGTTGGAAAGTCAATCCTTAACAGAACATCAACAACAAATATCGGCCGGTTAATGCTTGAATACGGCGGAGGCGGACACGAAAACGCCGGAACCTGCCAGATAAGCAACGCAAAAGCAGAAGAAGTTAAAGAAGAACTAATTCAAAAAATTAACGCGGATAGTTAAAAAACTTTATTTAAATATACTCAAAAAATAATAAACTTGTGAAATAAAAAAACAAGCTATATCTTATTACACTGTTAGTTTAAAAAAAAATGTATGACAAATTGTTACACAAGTTGAGCTTGCTAACATTTTTTTAATATTTCTTGTTTAAATTAGAGGTGTAAATAAATTTTTTTTAAAATTGATAGCAAATTTTTATTTACGCGTTTATATAAACAGACAGGCAAATGCAAAAATAGGCCAGGTATTATTTTAAAACAAGGAAATATTAAAATGGTCTTAATGACCCCCAATTTATCAGAAAGAAAATCGGGGATTTATATAAAAAAGAGTCAATATAAACAGAGTTATAGCAAAACCTATTTCTCTAGGCGTTTTTGCAAAAAAAAATCTAATCAGGACAACTTTACAGAAACTACGTTTAAACCCTTAACAGCGACCAGTAACAACTCAAGCCAACTCGCTTTTAAGGGTTTAAACGTTTACAAGCTCCTTACGGAGTCTAGAGTAAAAAAAGCGGATGACCTGCTTCAGGAGATATTGCAAAAGGTTCATCCCCCTCATATTGAAGGAGAACATACTAAACTAAACGGCTTAAGACATTTAATAGGGTATATGAATAGGGCTGTCAACCCGAAAACCGGAAAGAGTATTAAAGAAGATAACATTTCAGTTGTAAAACCCCTGAGAGAAACTTTTCCGGAAGCTCTTTTATCTGTGCCAAGACTGGTGAGTAGGGAATTTCAAAAGCTTTTTGGAGGAAAAGAACTTAGAAACCGTTTAATTACCGCTCAAAGAAATAAAGAAAAACTGGATAATCTTCTTGGATACTACCTGCAGGTAGAAAAAATAGGTAAAACTTTTGATAAAACATTTTCCGGAAAAACCCTGGAACAATTAAAAGGGCTGCTTAAAAAAGGAGACCATAAAGCCATCCATTCTTTCCTGGAATCAAACGGCATAAAATCTAAAGTGCTGCTGGGACATCACCCAAGCGATGCAAAAGCTTTTGAAGAGGCAACAAAAGAGTTACTCAAAAAACTCAGGGGAAAAAACTCTATTAAAGAGCTGCTTAAAAAACTCAGTGGAAAAAGCCCGATTGAAGATATCAGAAAAGACTACATTACCGGAGTTATCAATAAGGAAGAATGGGCTAAAGCGGGTTCCCTTCTTCCCTGTTTTAGTAACAGTAGCGCGCAGGTAGTAAACAGGGCCTCAACAGGAATTGTAACAGGAGTCCTGGTTGCAAATGACTTTTATAACCTGAAAATGCTTACTACTGATGATAAGGAAAAAGCAGAAGAAAAACGTAACCAGATGTTTAAGCAGCAGGCAGCTTATACTATTTTGTCCGCATATATAGGCTATATGATAAACTCCACATTTATCCGCATGGTAAACAGCTCACTGAAATTTGCTGTTGCTGTAGGCGCTGCTACTGCTGTTGCTTCAAATATAATCAGCAGGAAAATTAACGGAATACCAATATTACCTATACATCATAAGCAACTAAGCAAAGACCCTTATGTAATTCATGCGGCCTCAATACAGGAGGATAATTCCAAAGACTACTCCATGCCGCAATATAAACATTCAAAAACATTTAGGGCATTTAAAGGTAACGTTAATAACAGTTTATCATTCTCAGGATACAGCTTATCCGGCATAAAGGCTTCTATTGAGGCTCTTGATACACGGCTGGCAAGAGCCATGCCTGCTAAAATGTCGTATGAGGATTTTGTAAAAGGTCTTGATGATTTAAGGGAAGTTAATCCCCAGTTTGCAGAAGGTGTTATTAAAATAGCGGCAAGGCATATGAAGCACATTGACCCTTCAATGCCTGAGAGAGCAAAGCATGCAACACTTAAACATATAAAAAAGGCTGCTAAGGCTAATAATGGAGAAGTTATTATAGGAAGAAGCTCTTTATATAAGTTTGGAAAAGCTGTATTAGACACAATCCTCTTCCCTGTTAAGCTATTAATAGGGCTGGGAAGAATGTCAATTAACCTGGTTTTAAAA
Source organism: Candidatus Gastranaerophilales bacterium (assembly GCA_028278605.1). Taxonomy (GTDB): domain Bacteria; phylum Cyanobacteriota; class Vampirovibrionia; order Gastranaerophilales; family UBA9971; genus JANQEB01. The sequence continues at coordinate 3,406 of JANQEB010000094.1, read as the reverse complement.
GCTATGGGTAAAACCCCGATCCCAAAGCCAAAGTCAGAAAATTTTGGTGATGAAACCAGGGTAAGAAATTTCTTTAAATGGGCTAAAAAAGCTAAAGCAAAATCTGAAAAAACAGGCATAGGGGTAAAAGAAGCATTTGGTGAAAACTTCAGCCGCCTGCGGGGCCCGGACGTTATGGAGTACTCAAATGATAAACTAAGCACCGCAATGAAAGGTATAGGCTTTATCACTGTTCCTTTCCTGACAATGGATGCTTACAATACATCAGCTGAAGAAACAAAAAATATGCACCTCTCCGTAGAAAAAGCAAAGCAGAGGTCTTTACAGGATACATCAAGACAGGGAATTTCATACTGGCTGGTGAAATCCTGGAACAACATATTTAAACCTCTTAATAACCATTCACTCCTGGGAGCAGGAGTCTCAACAACACTTAGTTGTTCAGGTTATGAAATTCTAACCAGGGTACTTGTCGGACAGCCGATAACACCTAAGACTCATGAAGAGATGAAGGCAATTGAAAAACAAAGACTTAAAAATGATAGCTGGTTAGCCAGGGCTTTAGGAAGAAAAGTCAAAACGCATGAAGATGAAGATAAAGTAGTTCTTAATAGTGAAAGACTTAGAGAGTTTCCCGGCATGAAACCCGGTTTTCATCCCCCCGGGTTTAAACTCATAACCAGGCCCAAAAATGCTGATAAATCAGGCCTTGACAGTTTTATAAACAATTTAACACTACCGCCAAGCTTTGAATTAAACTAATTAACCCAAATTGCTAATTGTATTTTTTAAAATTTGCACTTTAAATAAGATCATTTTTATATAAAACTTATAAATATAATCTTACATAAATTTTAAAATTCAAAAAGCATGGCTAATATACTTATTGTTGAAGATGACCTGATAAACTTTGAACTGGCGAGCGAACTGCTGGAATACTGCGGCCATTGCGTTTGCCGGGCAGAAAACTTAAAGCAGGCCCTTAAAGTTATAAACTTTCAAAAGCCTGATTTAATACTTATGGACATGAACCTGCCGGAGATAACGGGTACGGAAATAACAAAAATCTTAAAAAATGATCCGGATACAAAAGACCTGGTCATAGTTGCCTTTACAGCGATGGTTATGGAAAAAGACAGGAAAGAAGCTTTTGAAGCAGGATGTTCAGGCTTTATAGCCAAACCTTTTGACGTTTCAACATTTGTTTCAACCGTGGAAAGCTTTATAAACCCAAATAACCAAAAAACCAAAAGCGTAAAAGTACCAAAATACCGGGAAGAAGAACTAACAGAGCTCTCTAAGCCTTACAGCTTAATTGAAAAGAAGCATAAACGCCATAATATCCTGGTTGTTGATGACAACCCGATGAACGCGGATATTCTCAAAGAAACCCTGGAGCAGGTCGGGCAGGAGGTAAAAGTTGCTTATAGCGGCTGGGAAGCTTTTGAAATAATAAAAAAAGAAAAATTCGACCTTGTTCTTTTGGATATTATGATGCCTGATATCAGCGGTTTTGATATTATAAAGCAATTTAAAATAAACCCTAAAACAGCAGACTTGCACGTAATTTTTGTAAGCGCGCTCGATAATACCAGCGATATAGTAAAAGGATTTGACCTTGGATCATGTGAATACATAGTTAAACCCTATAAAGTCGAGGAATTGAAAGCCAGGGTTCTCAGTATATTAAAAATTAAAGACCTCCAGGACGAGTTAAAAGCGGAAAAGAAGATTCTTGACCTGATTTTTCAGTTTTCGGAAGATGTAATAATCCTGCTGGATCCTTATTTTAACGTAATATCATGCAACGAAATGTTTTATAAGTGGACAGACAGGATAAAAGAAGAAGTAATTAACCGGAATTTCTGCGATATTATATCATGCCGGCCTGAAAAATGCTTTTTAGACGGCAAAGAAGCGCGAGCTAACTTTGAGTTTGAAATGAATATAAATAATGAAAAAAAATTTATTGAAGCTAATTGCTCAAAAATTTCAACACCCGAAGAAAGCCCTGACGGTGGATATATAATGGTTTTACGCAATGTTACGGCCAAAAGGGAAGTTGAAGCGCAAAAGGAAACATTTGTTGCCACGCTTACCCACGACCTGAAAACGCCTGTAAGAGCGCAGACAAGAGCTTTAGAAATGCTTCTGGAGGAGAAATTCGGGAAAATAAACCCTGCCCAGGCTGAAATTATTAATGAAACGCTTAATTCAAACAAATATATGGGGGGCATGCTTGATAACTTACTTTCCACATACAAATATGAAAACGGAAATGTTACGATAAACAAGCAGGAAACTGATATTAACAGCTTAATCAGCTCCTGCTGCAGCGAATTAAAGCACCTTGTTGAAGAAAAAAAACATAATATTGAATTTAAATTTAGCGAAGAAAAACTCTTTGCCCCTGTTGACTCGCTGGAAATAAAACGGGTATTTATAAATTTAATTTCAAATGCCGTTACCTATACTGATGAAAAAGGAAAGATATCTATATTGACCAAAAAAGAAAACGGTAAAGCGATTATATCCTTCACTGATACAGGAAAAGGCTTATCAGAAGGAGAAAAAAACTCTTTATTCAATAAATATACAAGCTACTCCAGAAGGTTCAGGCAAGTTGGAACAGGGCTTGGACTATACCTTTCAAAAAAGATAATAGAAAGCCATAGCGGCTCAATCATTGTTAACAGCAAGGAAGGCCAGGGAAGTTGCTTTACGGTATCCCTTCCCGCAAAGTAGGATTTTGTTGTAAAAAACCTTTGTAAAGCAAACAAAATGCAGGTTGGGCCAATTTTTTAAAAATTGGCCCAACAACTATAAATTATCATTTTGGTATAAGTCTATTTTTGTATAGATGTAAAATATTCGACCGGTTTTTTAGTAGGTGTTAAAATCTGAATATGGATAACAACGATGCAATAAAAGAAACTATAAGTAATTTAAAGTCCGTAAGAAATAATTTCTGGACGGCTATTTTGCTTACAACGGGCGCGTCAATTACGCTGGCATTAAATGCTAAAAAGCATAATAGAATATTTATTGAGCGTAATTGGAGCTATATTAGCAGTAATTTTTATAAATCTCTATAGAAGCATTAATTGTGATATTAACTTGCATATAGAGGAATTAAAAAATGAAAAGGGGTAGAATATGACAGGAAATGAAATTTTTAGTCTTATTATCATTATGATACTTGCAACAGCCCTTGCCTGGGGAGCCTGGAGTTCTTATCAAGTAGCAAGAAAGGGTACATGTAAATAGACTTGCAGCCAGGTATAAGTTTAAAAAAAGTAAATAACCTTACAGAAATGCTTGTAAATTAATTTTTAGAGTTGGGGAATTATTTTTCAGGATGAGCAATAAAAATTGCAGTAAGTTCATCACTATTATCAAACAAAAA
>JANQEB010000080.1 GCA_028278605.1 Candidatus Gastranaerophilales bacterium | reverse complement strand
TGTTCCATATCATTTCAGGCTAAAGTTCCGGGCTTTGCTGATATCCTTATAAGCCTCTCTAATTAGCCTTTTTATCCGGTTTCTTTTAACCGCTTTTTTATGGACTTTTTTGCCGACAACAAACCCGACCCTTGCTGCAAGGGCCGGGTTTGTTGTCGGCAAAAAAGTCCATAAAAAAGCGGTTAAAAGAAACCGGATAAAAAGGCTAATTAGAGAGGCTTATAAGGATATCAGCAAAACCCGGACCTTTAGCCTGAAAGTATATGGAACAATGATTTTTATAGCCAGGCCAGCTATAATAGAATCAGACTATAAAACCGTCCATGCTGCGGTTGCGGATTGTGTTAAAAAAGCGGATAAAAGATATAATAAATGAAAAAATTTTTTCTTTTTTTAATAACCGTTTATCAAAGGTTATCAAGCTTTTTGCCAAGGTTTTGCAGGTATTACCCCACGTGCTCTGAATACACTAGACAAGCTATCGAAAAATATGGTATAGTTAAAGGCGTCATGCTTGGCATAAAGAGAATAATCAGATGTCATCCTCTTCACCCTGGCGGGCACGACCCTGTGCCCTAGAGTTACAAGACAGGAGCCACATAAAAGTCACGTTTTGTTAAGATTTTTATATAAAAAAGCAATTTTTTTCCTTCAGGTGAATTATAATAAGTGATGAACTAAGTAAGAAGAAGATCTGTTGCGAATGGTTTTGGAAGTTACAATAAATAAGTCTAATATACCTCAAACAACCGCCCCTAATGCGGCATTTAAGCTGCATGGCGCTAACATGGCTATGGGACAAAATACTTATGACCGCTTTGTAAGAAGGCATGAAAGCTTCTCCGGCAAAGGCGATCAAAGCTCAGCTAATAACTCAAATGGCTCTAAAAAAGACCCTTTCCTGGAATACCCGGCAAGAGCGCTTGCTTATACTAATGAAGTTGGCGTAGCACTACAACCTGCTATTGGAGCAACTGCAGCGCATGCTTTCTGGGTTCCCGCTCTATTATACTTTGGGGCTGATATCTGGGATAAGTATAAAAGAGGCCAGGACGATACTTACCAGAATAGTGATAAGAGAACAGGCATAAGACAGGCTGTTTTCCATGCTGCTGCAAGCCTTGCCGGTCCAACGATTGCAATACACCTGGCGCAACAAAAAGGAATGGACTGGGGTGGAAAAAACTGGGTAGAAAAAACTTTTGATAACTTACAAAAACCTGGCTCAAAAACTGCTTCTTTTATTAAAGGAATTCCATTTTTTGGAGAGGGGTTATTCAAAAAATTAACAGATACTACTTCAAAGAATACACCTTTACCAAGTGCAAAAGAGTCAGTTAAAAAAGCCTTTAAAGCTGTTAATGAAGGTGGCTGGGGACTTAATACGGTTGGAAAGAGTTCTTTATCTAAGGTATTCAAGACTGCGGTTGGTTTTGCAACGCTAGCTATAGTAGTGATTCCTCTTGATATGTTTACTGAAAGAATTCTTATCAAAAAAGTAGTTAACCCTGCCCTTAATCTAAGAGACAGGCATGACCATGACTACTTTGCTAAAAAAGATAACAAAGCTTAACACCAATTCGCAAACAGATTAAATAATTTGAAATTATGAAGATTAGCAATACGTTAATCTTCATCTTTATTTTTCATTCTAAAGGGCAACCTGTCTGTATATTCTCTTTCTAAAAACTCAATAAAGTTGTCTGAAACATCAGGGTTCTGGTTCCACTTTTCAGCTAACTTTTTAAAGAAATCAAATTCATAATCAGCATGCACAAGGTTTTTTATGTATTCATCAACGCCTGCCCTGAAATCCTCTTTTTCCAACGGACGGGGACATAGTCCATAAGGAAGAGAAGCCCAGCGCTTATTTTTAGGTAATGCTCAAGTACGAACTGATAAGTTGTAATTAATAATAAATAGCTCTGTAACAATCTCATGAAGTTTCTGAGATCTAGAGAATGATAGAGTGTCTCGAATATATCTGCCAACCCGTTGACGAATAGTGCAATTAAATCTCTCAATATGTGTTGTTTCGCCACTTTCTTTTAAGACTGCATAATGTATTTTGGAAAAACAGAATTGTAAGCCTCGTACAAATCAGTTACAAAGACTGCTTTTAGTTTAAATTTCTTAGGAATTCTATCCCAAAGTTTTTTACAACTTTTTGCTGTTCTATCTCCTATGAAAAATGCAATTATTTGCTTAGTTCGTCGGCATAATGCCAACCATAGCCATTGTTTGTTCTTTTTGCTTCCAACAAATGACCATACTTCATCAACCTCAACAACTTCTGGCTCTGAAAGTGTCTCTTCTATTTCTGGAGAGTCACAGAACTTTTTTTTAACCAACCTTTTAGCGTATCAAAACATACTCCGTAGACTCGCTGTATACCCCTCATACTGGGGCTTTCCTGGTATGTTTTTAAAATTTCTTCTCTCTTTTCCTCTGAATATTTTTCGAACGGTTCTAATGTGCTGTAAAAGTCACAATCTTTACAGTGGTATTTTTGCCTTCCAGCAGGTGATTTGCCATTTTTTACAATGTTTTCACTTTCACATTTTCTACATTTATATGTTTTTAAAATTGCCATAATGATTCTCCTTTTTTTCTGTTCATTATGACAGTTTTTGATCTTTTTTCATTACCAAATCAGTTTAGGTTAGAGCATTACCCTCCAATTTGTTTGCCAAAGTTTTACATAAAATAGTTTTTTTATATAATTTAAGGAGGTAAGGTCCAGAAAACAGAGGGAAAACAAGTTGAAAGAGCAGTATAACCCGCAGGAAATAGAAAAAAAATGGCAAAAAGCCTGGGAAGAGAAGGGAATTTTCAAAACCCCGAATGAATCGCAAAAGCCAAAGTATTATGCGCTTTCAATGTTCCCATACCCCTCAGGCAGGCTGCATATGGGCCATGTCAGAAACTACACCATCACAGACATCATTGCCCGCTTCAAAAAAATGACCGGATATAATGTATTGCACCCAATGGGCTGGGATAGCTTTGGTTTGCCCGCGGAAAACGCCGCCATTAGTTCAGGACAAAACCCTGCTGACTGGACATTTTCCAACATAGATTACATGAGGGCCCAGCTAAAACAGCTTGGCCTGGCTTATGACTGGGATAGAGAAATCGCAAGCTGCAAGGAAGACTATTATAAATGGACACAATGGCTATTTTTGGAATTCCACAGGGCAGGACTGGCTTATAAAAAAGAATCCCCTGTTAACTGGTGTGAAAAATGCTCGACAGTGCTTGCAAACGAGCAGGTAATTGACGGCACTTGCTGGCGTTGTGATGAGGATGTTACCAAGAAAAAGCTTTCCCAGTGGTTCTTAAAGATTACTGACTATGCAGAAGAGCTTCTACAGGATTTAGACAAGCTAAAAGGTTGGCCTGATAAGGTTAAGCTTATGCAAAAAAACTGGATAGGCAAGTCCTACGGGACAGTATTAAAATTCAAAGTGGCTGAAGTTGAGGGAATGGAGATTCCGGTATTCACAACAAGGCCTGATACTGTTTTTGGTGTTACTTTCATGGCTGTTTCCCCTGAGTATCCCGGTATAGAAAAATTAATTACTGATGAACACCGTGAAAAAGCCAATGAATACATAGAAAACGCTAAGAAAATGAGCGAAATCGAGCGGACTTCAACAGAGAGGCCCAAAACCGGGGTCCCGCTGGGAACACATATTATCAACCCTTTCAACGGAGAGAAATTCCCGATCTGGACAGGTGATTACGTACTTACGGAATACGGGACCGGAGCTGTAATGGGTGTTCCTGCTCATGACACAAGGGATTTTGCTTTTGCAAAGAAATTTGGGCTTCCTGTCATAGAAGTCATAAGACCACAAGGAAAAGACGAAGAACCTCTTGCTGATGCTTATGTGGATCAAGGGCTAATGGTTAACTCCGGTGAATTTAACGGTTTGGATAATGAAACAGGCAAAACCAGAATCACACAGTGGGCTGAGGCAAATAACGCAGGTTATAGCCAGGTTCAGTACAGGCTGAGAGATTGGTTAATCAGCAGGCAAAGATACTGGGGCGCGCCGATTCCAATGATATACTGCGATAACTGCGGAATTGTGCCGGTTCCTGACGAAGATTTGCCTGTGGTGCTTCCTAAAGACGTGGATTTCAAGGTTCAGGGCAAATCACCTATCCTGACCTCTGAAACGTTTGTAAACACCACCTGCCCTGAGTGTAATTCCCCGGCAAGGCGCGAAATCGACACTATGGACACATTTATTTGCAGCAGTTGGTACTATTTAAGGTATATTGACCCTAAAAACGATAAGAAAGCGTTTGATTCCGGGCTGGTTAACAAGTGGATGAACGTTGACCAGTACGTGGGCGGAATTGAGCATGCTATCCTGCACCTTCTTTACTCAAGGTTCTTTGTGAAGTTCCTGCGAGACAGGGGGCTGCTGAACTTTGATGAGCCGTTTGAAAACCTGCTTACCCAGGGTATGGTACTAAAAGACGGCGCTAAAATGAGTAAATCCAAGGGCAACACGGTTGATCCTGACGAGATTTTTGAGAATTACGGGGCTGACACAGCAAGGCTGTTTATTCTCAGCGATTCACCCCCGGAAAGGGATTTTGACTGGACTGATACAGGGGCTGAGGGTTGCTATAAGTTTCTTAACAGGGTATGGAGGCTGGTGTACAATTCCCGCGAAAACCTTGTTTTTAACTGTGAATCCCCTGCTATAGAGTCTCTTTGCAAGGAAAGCCGTAACCTTGTAAGAGAAACTCACAAGACAGTAAAAGGGATTACCGAGGACATCAGCGCTGAATTTCAGTTTAACACTGCGATAAGCAAGTGCCGTGAGTTTGTAAATGCCATATATGACTACGTAAACAAGAAAAAAGAATACTCTCAGGATGACAAAGCAGTCTTAAGCAAAGCTGTATTCACGTTAATAAAACTGTTAGCTCCTATTACCCCTCATCTTGCCGAGGAAGTGTGGAGTGAGTTTGGCGGCGAGTTTTCGATTCACGGGCAGGGTTTCCCTGAGTTTGACCAGAGCCTGGCTAAAGCTGAAAACGTTACTATAGCAATCCAGGTTAACGGTAAGCTCCGTGATACCATAGATATGCCGTTGAATGCGTCTAAAGAGGACCTGGAATCAACCGCGCTGGCTCGTGAAAAGATCATGGGTTATACAGAAGGCAAGCAGGTGGCAAAGCTTATAGTGGTTCCTAACAGGCTGGTTAACGTGGTTGTGCGGTAGAGTAACTGATGGAAAAACAATTATATATAATTGCAGGAGCTAACGGAAGCGGAAAAACAACACTTGCAAGGGAGCTATTGCCTGAATATGGCCTTGAGTTTATCAATGCTGATGAGGTTGCAAGGGAAATTAGCCCTGATGACTTGCAGGCTGTGAGGGTTCAGGCCGGAAAAATTATTTTGCGGAAGCTGAATGAGTTGATTTTACAGGAGAAATCTTTTGCGGTTGAAACCACTTTAGCGGGGAATTATCTTGTTAAAACCGTTAAAAAGGCTAAGGAGCAAGGGTATAATACGGTTTTAATATATTCTTTTGTGGAAAGCCCAGAGATATGCATTGAGCGAATAAAAGTAAGAGTAAGAAACGGCGGGCATCATGTGCCGGACGAAGATGTAATACGCAGGTATTACAGAAGTAAGAGGAATTTGTGGTTTAAATATAAAGATTTGACGGATAAGTGGTTGCTTTTTTACAATGGGATAGAAAAAACCGAGCTGGTTGCAAGCGGAGTCAGAGAAGATTATAATTTACTTGATGAAAGCTCGTTTGAGCTGTTTATGAAGGATATAAAAAATGATTGAAAAAGAATATAAAGAAATACTTGAAATAGCAAAAATATTCAACCGTGCTGTTAAAAAAGCCCAGGAGGAAAACCGGGCAAAAGGCCTGCCGAATGTGTATTCCATCAATGGAAAAATTGTTTACGCCCTGCCTGACGGACGGGTTGTTACGGAGTATGAGTTTTAGGTAATGGTGAAGATGGTTAGCGTGGCGGTTAAGTAATACTGTCTTGAGAAATGATTTCAGGTGGAAGTGGGCCATTGCCAAGGTATACGTAGCTGATATCACTATAATAATCCTTGCTTAATACATCTTCATAGCTTATTTTTATTCTTTTTGTTGTGTCATGTGGGTTTATTAGTTCTATTTTTTCTTTTTCAGTATCAATATCTGAGATAGTATAGGTGTGACTCTGTTCTTCAAAGCGGATACCTGTTGATGTAGTGAAACCATGCTCGGTATGGATTGTTAAACATAAACCAAAATCCCTGAAATTATCTTTAAAACATCTCATTTTTTCCTTAAATTCTATTTCTTTCTTCTTTGAAGACCAACAGTAAAGTTTATCTCCTTTTTTTCCGGTTAATATATAAAACACATCACACTCATAACCTCCCTTTAACCAATCTTTAATCGCTCCCTGCCCTGGCGGTGAATCAGGAAATTTATTTTCATCATACCAGCCTAATCTCTCTCTTAACTGCCCAAATCCTTTTTCTAAAACCCTTACAAAATCCGGCCCAGATACAAATTTTGAGGCATCATGATTTAAGACTTCCTGAGTTACTCTAAAACTCCCCTGCTCATACCCGGGAAACCTGACTTCATAATCACCTGTCTCAGGATTTTTATCAACCATCCTGCAAATCAGTTCTTTACCCCCGGGTTTCATTAACAGGGCTTTTAATGCGGCCAGAAAATAACAGTTACCTACCTTTCTTTGATAAAAATCCGTTTTCGAGTGTATTAAGTCTGAATAAATGTTGCCAAATTTTCTTGGCCCGGCTTTTGATAAAAGCCTTAACTCATATTTAGCTGTATTTTCAACCCGGTCAAACAGGTAAACATTTTCACCGATATAAATCGCGTCTCCGGCAATAACATGATCTCTTTGAGCATCCCAATCACAGGGATCAATTCTGACATCGTGCCTTTGTTCTTCATTTTTGCAATTAAGATATATTTTACCTTCTCTCTTTTTTAAAATTATTTCTATGCCGGAATCCTCGTCTTTAAATGGGAATTCTTGCCCTTCTTCTTCCAGTTCAAACTCCCTGACTATTGAAGGGTTAAACCTTTCCCAGGATTCGCTTATTTTTTCTACTTCTTGCGGGTTATATCGGGTTTCCAGGCTTTCTTTAAGGAAGTTTTTGATTTCTTCAAGTGCAGAATTAAAATTATCCTCACTTAAGTAAAGTCCGTTTTCATCTTTTTCAAAATTTTTGATAAGACTCCCGGCTAAGTTAGCAGTTTCTTTATTTACAGTATTTGAAATAGGTGTCTTCTTAATAAAAATTCTTTTAGGTTCATCGGAATTTTCCCTGCCCAGTTTTATTAAATCCGTGATTGCCGCGTAAAGAGCAATTGCAACAATTTGTTTCTTTCTCTGGGCTTCATAGTTTTCATGTCTACCAACTGCTCTAAACTCATAATCCTTTAATAAGCGGGATTCTTTGTAATATAAACTAAAAGTTAGCGGGCGGACTTCCCTATTTAATAACTCAGGTTTAATATCATAGTAAAAAATTTTAGAATCATCTAATACCTGTCTTGAAATTATAAAATTAGGAGGTAAGCGGTTTACATCTATAGCCCCGAAAGAAAGCATTTTCTGCGCATTATGATACCTGGCCGCGTCAAAACCGTTATGGGCAGGTTGAACAGGCATATCCTGCCGGGAAATATAGGTTTTTTTCTGAGCCGGAGAGTTTAAAACCGGTTTTTGCCGGTGTAATTTGGTACTTCCGATTAAATTTAACACTGCATTCTAATCTCTATTTTAGTTAACCTAAAAACTTACATTTATAAAGTAAGCTAAAAGAAAAAATTGCTTTTTCAGTCTAAATTTATTAAGAAAATTTAATTCACACTGAAATAAATGTTAAAATATTGCTGATAAATAGATACTGAAACAAGTTCAGCATGACAACGGAAACGGGGGTTGCAAATGTCAGAATACAGACACGTTTACATCTCGGAAATTGGAAACCACCAGGGCCAGGACATCTGCCTTAAAGGTTGGCTGTATAACAAGCGTTCCAGCGGGAAACTGCACTTCCTGCAAGTCAGGGACGGCACCGGAATCATACAGGCAGTCGTGTTTAAAGGCGATGTCAGCGAAGAAGTGTTTGCTACAGCGGACAGGATTCCGCAGGAGTCGTCTATTGAGGTGTATGGAACCGTAAAAGAAGATAAACGCTCACCTATAGGCTTTGAAATAGGTGTTAAAGACCTGGAACTAATCAGCGAAGCCGAGGAATACCCGATTTCCCCCAAGGAACACGGGGTTGCGTTCCTGCTGGAAAACAGGCATTTATGGCTGAGATCCCCAAGACAGCTTGCAATCCTGAAAATCAGGCACCAGATCATAAAAAGTATAAGGGATTACTATAATAACAACGGTTTCCTGCTGGTAGACAACCCTATATTCACCCCGGCCGCCTGCGAAGGGACCACAACCCTGTTTGAGACCGAGTATTTCGACGAAAAAGCATACTTAACCCAGAGCGGCCAGCTTTATATGGAAGCTGCGGCCATGGCTTTTGGCAAAGTTTACTGCTTTGGCCCGACTTTTAGGGCGGAAAAATCAAAAACACGCCGTCATTTAACTGAGTTCTGGATGGTGGAGCCTGAAATGGCTTACTATGACCTGAACATGAACATGGACCTGGCTGAAGACTTCATAGAGTATATTGTCCGGGAAGTGATAAAGCATAACAGGCCTGAGCTTGAAGTGCTGGAAAGAGATATAAGCAGGCTGGAAAACATTAAAAAACCTTTCCCAAGGATAACTTACACTGAAGCTATTGAACTGCTTGCCTCAAAAGGCAAAGAAGCCCGCTGGGGAGATGATTTTGGCGCTGAGGAGGAAACCGTGATTTCCGAGAGCTACGGCAGGCCGGTTATGATTCACCGCTATCCGGCGCAGTGCAAGGCTTTTTATATGAAAGAAGACCCTGATGATTCCAGGCTGGCAATGTGCGTGGATGTAATAGCGCCTGAGGGTTACGGCGAAATAATAGGCGGGGGACAGAGAGAAGACAACCTGGATGTGCTTCTTACCAAAATAAAAGAGCATAACCTCCCTCAAGAAGCGTTTGAATGGTATCTTGACCTGAGACGCTACGGCAGTGTGCCGCATTCAGGGTTTGGATTAGGCATAGAAAGGACTGTAGCCTGGATTTGCGGGCTTCACCATGTCAGGGAGACCATCCCATTTCCAAGGATGATGGAAAGATTAAGGCCTTAAAGCAGATTAAATTAAAGTTGTATACTTTATATCCTTTAAAATGCTTTCATAGAGAATGTCTACAACATCTTCGATTATCTTTGAACAAGCTTGAAATTTCTCTTCAGACCTTTCATTAAGATCATCGAGAGCAGGCTTACAGCAAGTTATATGTCCTTTTTGCCTGAACTGTTCAACAAGGCTTCTTGAGGCTTTCTGGAGCATGGTATTAGGATATGAAATGTCTTTTCTGCCGATAAGGCACCCAACGGTCATTTGTGCCCCTACAAGGGCGCCGCAAACACATCCACTGGACTTTATCCCTCCGGCAAACGGGGAGGCAATTTTATTTAAAAGCTCTATATCACTTTCTTTATCAATAATCCCGCATTCATAAGCTGCCCTGATTAAAGCCTCTGAGCAGGCATACCCGTTTGCAAAGTATTCAATTGCCTTTTCTTTAAGGCAAGTAACATCTTGTATAACCATTTCTTTCCTGTCCTTAGTATCCTCATTTCACATTAAGGAGAGTTTGCAGTTAAGATTTTCCGGTATTATTCAGGCTTTACTCTCTTCTTCAGCTTGGAATATATAAATTTTATTAGACTTAACTATTCTTATATGACTATTATTACCCTCAGCAACAAATGGATTTTGATTTGCGGCTTCTTGTTCCGAAAGCTGTTTTTTAATTTTTTTTACAGTTGAATAGTCGTTATCCGCATTTACGGCAGCTCTTGCTATAACGGCGACAATTGCGGCAGGAATACCAAAGGTTGCTGTGAACCGGCCAACTTTAGTCTCTGTCAGGAATTTTTCAGTTGGCTTATATAAGTATTTATCAAGGTTTTGCCCAAATTTTGAAGCGTTTAGTCTTTTGGCAATTTGTGAAGCTTTCTCACTGAAACGGGTACCTATTGTTTTACTATCAACAGAGATTTTTGCTATCTGGTCTGAAGCCGCGTTGATTAAAGGGTTTGCCGCCAGGCCTGCGCCTATTCCGCCTGCCAGTATCCCTACTCCTGTAGTTACCGGGTGGTCTTCCCTGAAATTTTTTAATCCCGGAATTTTTTCAGTTGCCGCATCAATCAGTTTAAAACCGGCAACTACCCCTAAAACAGCAACTCCCCAGTTTTTGGCAGTATGTAGTGAAACCCCGGCTTTATCAGCTATTTTCAGGTCAAAAAATTTGGCCCCTTTCTCTGTGTTTGTTACCATTTTTGCAAGAGCACCGTCCCTTAAGCTTGCAGCAGAAATTAAACCCAGTAATGTCGCCCCTTTTTCAAGTTTTCTATCCGGAATTTGTTCAAGCGCCTGTTTTTTTGTCTGTTGATTAGTATAATCATCAGGCATATTAGGCTTTTCAGAATCCTGACCGGAAGCAGAAGAATTGTTTCTGTATCTGGTAACACTTCTATGGATTATAATTCCAACCGGCGGTTCAGAATTAGGGAGTTTTACTGCTTCCATCTTTTTACCTCTAGCCTTTGCCTGAATTTTTGGGTTTTAAAACTTAATATAATTTTTTAGTTTTTTTTAGAATTTTTTCTCTTTTTTTTAATATTTTTCAAATTTTTTTAGTTTTTTTATAGTTTTTTAAAAAAAGTTCCCCTCCAGCCATTAGATATTAACAATTATTTGAAAATATTTCAATATCCATGAGGATGTTTCTTCTCTAAACTTTACAATTTTACCCGGTTAGTTTTGCCGGTAAATTCGATATATAGAAAGATTATATTTCCTGTATGCTAAATTCTTCGGATACTTCATCTTCAGAAATTACCGCAATATCCTGCGGCATTTGCTCAAATAGCTTAAATAACGGTTTTCTTATTTCAGGGTCAGCTATTATAGCAATTGTAGGAGCATCATATTCATTATTTAGAATTGAATCAGAGATATATTTCACAAATTTGTCAAGTTCATCACTACTTTTAAAGAAGTTTTTATTGTTGTTTCCTTTTAATGAGTCAAAAAGGAGCTTTTTATACTGCTTTAACAGTGTTATTGCATAGATTATATTGTCAGAATCCGCTATTTGGCTGCAAATTTGCTTACTTAAGAGGATTCTTAGCTCTTTAAGCAGTGTTTCATTATCATAAGAGGACCCGGAAAGGTCATTGAGCTTTTCAAATATAAACGAAATATCTTTGACTGCCACTTTTTCCCTTATTAAACCCGAAAAAACTTGCCTCAGGTCTCCCAGGGAAATTGCGCTGTGAATCAGGTCATCCGCAAGAAAAGCCTTATCTTCCTCAAGAAGGGTAATATAGTTTAAAACATCTTCATAACTGAGTATGTCATCAACATATTTGAACACCACAAATTCCATATGACTTGCTATAACTTGAGATGGAGTCATGCCGCTTTCCCAGAAATCCCTGGTTTTATCCTCACTCAGCCAGAAAACCTGCCGGCCGGTAATCGGGTCAACGTCCTCAATGGCTTCTTGCGGTATATTCTCAATGTTTGATTCGCCTATAAAAAACCTTTTATGTTTTGGATAGGCAACACCTGAGACGGTATTGAGGTTTCGGACTTTTATCCGGTATTCATTTTCATTCATTTCATCTGAAACCGCAAAGTGAATCCTTGGGATCACATATCCCCACTTATCAGTAAGCTTTTGTCTCAGCCTGACGCTTTCTGCTATTAAATCCCCGTCCTTTTCATTATCTATAAGCTCGGAATGCTCGTAACTTACGGCGATTGAAAGCAGGTCCTGGCCGATTCTGTTATACATATTTAAAGGGGATAGAATTTCTGAGAATTTTGATTTTATGGTATTTAGTTCATTTATTTTATCGGAAAGCTCTTTATTCAGGTTTTTCCTGGATTCCTCGTCGGGGTTAGAGTCCAGTTGCTGCTTAATCTGTTTTATCTTTTGGCTTTCTTCTGCCAGCTGGCGCTGCAAAAACCTGCATTCCTCATATAAGTCCTCTTTTTTATGAAGAAGTTTTTTCATTCTGGCTTTGAAGTCGCCTGAGTCAACTATATAGTCGTCTTCAAACTCATAGTCCGGGTCAATTTCCCTGTTGAATATGCATAAGTACTGAAATTCGCCTTCTTGTGTTTCTACTTCGTTTAAAGAGTACAATTCCCAGCCTTCTAAAGACATTTCATTAAGAATATTTTCCAATTCCCGGACATCTTCGCAATCACATGCCCTTACTGTGTATTCAAACCTGGCTTCTTCGCGCATTTTAAGTCCTGTGAGTTATATCCTAAAAACATTTTATAATAAAAATCCCGCGCTTGGCGGGAAGTTCAAAATTTTACCATTAGGAAAACACGATTGTTTATCCTGGATGTCTGCGTTTTCCAGTCTAAAATTACAGTATTTACTTTGTAGTCGGTTAATAATTATTATATAAAATTACTTTTCAGCATTTACTTTAGGAGCTGCAACTTCGGCAACAGCCTTATCAACAGCTTTTGTTTCAGGAATTTTCACTTCAGCAACAGCCTTCAGGTCAGGGGCTTTCTCTTCGGCAACAGCCTTATCAACAGCCTTTACATCAGTGGCTTTCTCCTCAGAAATCAGCTCTTCATAAGCCGGTATCTCAAAAGCTGCTTCATTATCAAAAGCTGTTTTATCATAATAATCTGATTTATCAAAAGTTATCATATCGGGAGCTGTTACATCATAAATTTCCTGCCGGGTCTTTTCAACTGCATTAACAGTGCTGTTTGTATTAATATTTTTATTCTCTCTGTTTACAGCAGCGCCTGATGCCTGTTCTTCCTGCAAGGTTTCTACAGCGGCTTCCACTGCTTCGCTGACATTATTAACTGTTTTAGATAAAACCTGGCTTCCAAAATCCACTGTCTCTTGAATAGCGCTTAGAGCCTTTGCCATGGCTTCTTCTGATAAGCCGGGTGTGCTTAAAATATCCTGGCCGGCTTTTTGTGCCCAGGCTACAGTATCCTGAAGGCCGGCTAAATGATTATTTGCGCCGTCGCAAAGTTTTTCCACGCTATCGCCGGAAGATACCAAAAGCTCACTGCTTGCAATATTACATAAACTGGCCTGGTAATTAATATTTTGCCTGGCTTCAAACCCAAAAATTGATACCAGGGCTCCGGTCGGGTCATATCCGCCGTTGTCAACTGAACCGTTCATTTGGATTTGTGATATTAGTCCTTGCTTTGAGGCTCCTAAAGACACATTAGTACTACCAAACATTTTTTTAATACTCCTCCGGTAAACAATTTATCTGTCTTACTCTTAAAATACCGTTGCTAAATTATTTGGCTTTGCCTAAAAACTAACAATTTAGCAGTTAACAAATACTTATTTATCAATCTCCATATTTATAAAAACAAATTAAAGGCCGGAATTTTAAAAGTTAAGAAAAATTTAATAATTGTTTACAAAAGTAAGACCGGCGCATAATGGTAAAAAACCGGTTTTGCAAGTTATAGAAGGCTCTTAAGTTGTAATAAGCGATCAATAATAATATTTAAAATGTTTTTATAAAAATACAAGGGTAAAAAGATTTTTTTATTATGAGTATCAGAAAAATTTATTCGCTAATTAAAAGGTTAAAAAATATACTTTTCAAGAAAAAGGCAACTCCTGCCGAGTACAGGGAAAAAATTGTCAAAAATATATCCCGAAAAGGGGTAAAAGACTGTTTTACCGGGGATGATAGTCTTTCTTTCACTAATAAGCAGAAATTTATTACCTCTGATATAAACAAACAGGCGCATTTTGTAATCAAAAGCGCTATTGAATCACCTGAGGTTTTACTTGATTTTATAGAATCCAAAGGCACTGTAATTGTAAAATCAAAATATATGGACAGGGTTCTCAGGTTTTTCGGGGAAAAAGAAGGGTTCTTAACCCCGATATCAGGAATTAAAGCATTTTTATTCATTTTAATTATTAATATTTTTTGTCCAAACAGGCTGGAAATTGGTTTTAAAACCCCGGCAATGTTCGCATTGACAGACAGGCCGGTTAATATTTATACACTTTCACACCAGTTTCATTTATGGCTTTCTTATATAAATAATCTTCCCGGTTTTGAAGAGAAAACCATGAAAAATTTCAAAAATTTCTGGGAAGAAGGTCCGAATTCTCAAGATATATCATATCTTTCCATTGAGGAAATACTTTCATTGCAAGATATAGTAGACAGGGAAAAAGAGGCCCTGGATTTTGTAAGGGAAATGGCCAGGGAATTTGTGGGGCAGAAAACTTCCCTTAAAAAGCTTCGCGAAGGAAAATCCATAAGTCTTTAATCAACGTGAACAGCTAATCCGTCGAGTTAAGTAACTTGAGTGACAGGTTAGCTAAAAGTGAATTATAGCTTAGTATAATTTTAAAAATTTTTCAAAAATCTATCAGGATTCGTAAAGGGCGAAGCCCTTTATATTCCACTAAGGGTGGGAGTGCGCGACAGCGGGAGCTAACGCAGTAGCTCATTCATGGTGGGGGATTTTTGAAAAATTTTGAACCCGTCATTGGGGTTAAGTACTTTTATGTTTTAATAAAATAATATTTATTATGAAATTTATGCTGGGATAAAATGGCTGATTTTTTTGGAATTTTCGGGATAATAGCAATACTTGTGATTGCATTTGTGATGTCAAGGGATAAAAAAGCGGTTAACTGGAAGCTGGTAGGCTCAGGACTGGCAGTTCAGCTTATCATTGCCCTGTTTATACTGAAATTCCCGCCGGGAAAAATATTTTTTGAGTGGCTGGGAAACCTCATAAAACAGCTTCTTGAATTTGCTGATAAGGGCGGGGAATTTGTATTTGGGGTTCTTGTTAACAGGCCTGAGGTTTTCGAGGATTTATTCGGAGCGGGAAGCGGTTTTATATTTGCGTTTAAGATAATTCCAACTATCATTTTCGTTGCTGTGCTTGTAAATATTACTTATCACACCGGCCTGATGCAAAAAGTTATTTCGTTTGTTGCAAAAATCGTTTACAAACTTATGGGCGTAAGCGGAAGCGAAGCTCTGTCAAATGTTTCCAGTGCTTTTATAGGCCAGGTTGAAGCCCAGATTATGATTAAACCCTATGTTTCCGGCATGACCCGCTCGGAACTGTTAGCTTCAATGTCAGGCAGCATGGCATGTATTGCTGGGGGGGTTATGGCAGTGTATATTTCACTTGGAGTCCCTGCCGAGTATCTTCTTGCGGCAAGTTTAATGGCGGTTCCCGGCGCTCTTGTTATATCCAAGATAGTTTACCCGGAAACCGAAAAATCAGAAACCATGGGCCAGATTAACCTTGAGGTTAAAAAATCGCATGCAAACCTCATAGACGCTATTGCACACGGCGCAAGCGATGGGATGCGGATTTCCATAAATGTTATAGCTATGCTTATAGGTTTTCTTGCCCTTATAGCTATGATTGACGCGCTGCTTGGTTTCGCAGGAAGTGTGCTGGCAAGTGTTGCACCTGGTGCAGGCATAGCAGGAATTGATTTTACGGGTTTAAGCCTGAAAACGATTCTTGGTGGAATTTTTTCTGTGTTTGCCTGGTTAATGGGGGTTCCCTGGGGGGAAACCTTTACGGTAGGCTCTTTGATGGGAACCAAAATGGCAATTAACGAGTTTGTGGCGTATATGGACCTTGCCCCTATTATAAAAGGGACTTCTGACCAGGTTTTATCGCAAAAATCCTTAGTTATAGCAAGTTTTGCGCTTTGCGGGTTTGCTAACCTCGGTTCAATTGCGATCCAGGTAGGAGGAATAGGGGAAATCGCTCCTAACAGAAGGGCTGACCTTGCAAGGCTGGGCATAAGAGCCTTGATCTGCGGCACCCTGGCTTCTTACCTGTCTGCGACCATAGCCGGAATTTTAACGGGTTTATAATTTTAATTGGCCTTTGGCAGTTTTATTTTATAAAATAGAATTATACCGGTTTTAAGAAAGCTAACTCATTTTAATATAAAAGCGAGGGAGGAAAATAATTGGAGCAAAACCCTGAAGCAATAAATGAAATAGAAAAGGCTTCCGAAAAATTTAAAGATATACTCTATGAAGTAAGAAAAATAATTGTCGGCCAGCATAATATGGTTGAAAAAACGCTTATTGCTATTCTTGCAGGAGGCCACGTGCTTCTTGAAGGGGCTCCGGGACTGGCAAAAACCCTTACTCTTAACACTATTTCAAAAATAATTAACGCTGAATTCAGGAGAATCCAGTTTACTCCCGATCTTCTTCCTGCTGACTTAACAGGGACAAGGATTTTTAACCAGGGTGATTTTTCAACTTCTTTCGGGCCTGTTTTTGCGAACCTAATACTTGCTGATGAAATTAACCGCGCGCCTGCAAAGGTTCAAAGCGCTCTGCTTGAGGCAATGCAGGAAAAGCAGGTTACAATAGGCAGGGAAAGTTTCCCGCTAAAAGAACCGTTTCTGGTTATGGCAACCCAAAACCCGATAGAAACAGAAGGCACATATAACCTGCCTGAAGCACAGCTGGACAGGTTTATGTTTAAAGTAACAGTTGATTATCCTGATGAAAAAGAAGAAGCGGCAGTTGTTGAAAGGATGATAAAAGGAAAAGTTCCGGAAGTTAATATCCTGCTTGACTGCGAAGCTATTCTTAACTACAGGAATATTGTAAACAGCGTGTATGTTGACCCTAAGCTTATTCATTACATAGTGGAAATCGTGGCTTTAACCAGGAATCCCGCTAAAAACCCGGGCTTAAACAGCTTAAAGCCTTTTATTCAATATGGGTCAAGCCCCAGAGGTTCGCTATCAATTACTCAGGGAGCAAAAGCGCTTGCATTCATGAGCGGCAGGTCTTATGCAACACCTGAAGATATCAAGTCAGTGGTTAAAGAATGCCTGCGGCACAGGATAATCCTTAGCTATGAAGGCCTTGCCCAGGGAGTAACACAGGACTCAATAATAGATAAAATCCTAACAGAAATTGAAGTTCCCTACGCAGAAACTTCAATTTCATAAAATATATAAATTCTAATTAACCCCAATGACGGGTTAGCAAAAAATAAATTATAGCTTAGTATAATTTTAAAAATTTTTCAAAAATCTATATGGAATTGTTAAATTGCGAAGCGGGAGTGAAGAGCCGAAACAGCTGCGAGGAGCAGATGTTGCAGGCTCAAACTCATT
>JANQEB010000048.1 GCA_028278605.1 Candidatus Gastranaerophilales bacterium | reverse complement strand
TATAGATAAAAAAGTTCCTTATTACATAAATAATATTATCGGTTATTTTTTAGATCATTATAAAACTAAAAAATGAACATAATTTATCCGACTAAATTTACTTAACTATGCATTAGTGATCCTCAAAAATAATCAGGAAATTAATTAACCCGAAAAAACGCCCGCCTGGTCTCTTAAATGTGGGCCGAAAGGTATTTTTTGAAAAAACTTAATTCGGGCTTAATTATTGTATTCTGTTATAGACGTCTTCAAGCCTTATGATGTCATCCTCGCCAAGATAAGCGCCTCTTTGGATTTCTATTATTGTAACCCTGGAACCAGTAAAATTCTCAAGACGGTGTTTGGTCTCTACAGGTATGAATACATTTTCCCCAACGCTGTATTCTCTGGCCGTACCCCCGCATAAAATAACCGGATTTCCCTCAACAACCATCCAGAACTCACTTCTATGTTTATGAACCTGTAAACTTAGTCTTCCTCCGGGGTTTACCACAAGTTTTTTAACTTTATATTCTTTTTCCTCATCAAGGATTGTATAATATCCCCAGGGTTTATGCTCTGTAAATAATTCCGTCATTTTTTCTTCTATATAATTAACTATGCTCAAATTTTAACATAATAGTTGTTTTAGATTAACCTGGCTATAACTACTCAGGCCTATGAAATTAAAAATTTTCTTAAATTGCCCGCCACGCCCGCCCTGGTGGTGGTTAAGCGCAAAGCGCTTAACAATTTTTTAATACAATTTAAAAAATTTTTTCAAAATCTATATAGAATTGTTAAAGGGCTTCGCCCTTTAACCTCAATCAGGGCGGGCGTGGCGGGCGATTTTGAAAAATTTTTTCTTTACACTTTTAGAGAGGGACTGAGTGTTATCTTTAATTTAACTGCCGGGCTATTATACTCAGAATCCGTTATGCGCTTTAAATTGATTCCTCTATAAACAGTCTTTCGTCTTCAATAAATTTTTTTATGTCAAAAACACTCATTACTTTATTGTTCGGCAGTAAAACCTCTGCTGATGTGTATTTGCTTTTCTCGTACTTATTTTGAACATTAAGGTTCATTTTTTCATTCGGGATATTTTCGATGCCAAACACCTCGTCAACAAGGATCCCCATCTGAATATCAGATATTTTTAAAACAATGATTTTTGTTTTCTCGGAAGTCGTGGTTTTTGCTATATCAAGAAAATGTTTTATATCCAGAATTGTTATAAATTCCCCCCGCAGGTTGATTATTCCCGTGATAAACTCCGGAACACACGGAACAGGCGCGAGATTAACGAGTTTTAGCTTTGTTATTTCCTTAACAAACTTCAGGTTAATACAATAAGTCTCATTATTAAGACAAAAAGATATAAAGTAATTTTCCTGGAATTGCAAATCATCAGTAACGCTTCTGATTTCTCTCTGCAATTTTTCAGCCCTGGCAAGGAATTTTCTTCTGGAAACCTCATCAGTTGGGAAATTATCAGTAATAGCAGTTAATTCATTTTTTATTTCAAGCTCATTTAAATCAACAGTCCCGGCATGCTGCAAAACCGCATTTATATCAAAGAAAGCCACAAGCCTGTTTTCATGTTTATAGATTCCGGAAACTATTTTTTCTACAGGCTTATAAGGAAGAGGTTCAAGCTGGTTCCTGTCTAACTGCACAACTTCATTGACAGAATGGACCACAATGCCTATGGTTGTATCCCGGCAATTGACTATTAATACCTGAAAATCAGTCCTGTATTCATTTTGCTCTATACCAAGAAGCTTTGAAGGGTCAATTACACTAATTATCTGCCCTCGAAGGTTTAAAAGCCCGACGATATGGTCCGGCAATCTTTCCACAACAGTGAGCGCGGGCAATTGAACGATTTCCATGACTTTTTCAGCTGCTATGGCATATGTTTTATCTGAAAGCGTAAAAATTAAAAAAAGCTCGGCATAGTTTTTATGTTTTACAAGCTGTGTTGAGCCAAAAAAATCTCCACTCATTAATTAGACCTCTTCCTAAGTCCTTCAATCTTTTAAGCAGGAGCTAAAGCAAGTTGTTTTATTCCTGCCTGCCCTTTTGGACTCGTAAAGGGATTTATCTGCCCTTAAAAGAAGCTCCTCCGGGCTGTTCACATCGCCGCAAACATCAGAAATTCCGCAACTTATAGTTACTTTAACTTTTTTATCCCTATACTCAAAGTCTTTGTTTTCTATTTTTTTCCTGATTCTCTCTATAGGGATCAAAGCTTGCTCTGTACTGGTGTCCGGCAGCACAACAATAATTTCTTCGCCTCCATAGCGGGTTACATAATCTGTTTTTCTAAGAGATGACTTTATAATTTTAGAAATTTCAGCAAGGACTTTATCTCCAAATTGGTGCCCGTACTGGTCATTAATATGCTTAAAATGGTCAATATCAAACAAAGCCAGGCTTAACTCTGTTTTATGCCGTTTGCTCCTGGCAAATTCCCTTTCCAGGGTCTGCTGGAAAAACCTTCTGTTATACAGTCCGGTTAACCCGTCAATAATTGCAAGATACTTGGTTTCTGAATAGAGCCATTTAATCCTCATCAGGATTTTCAGCTCTTTTGTTATGATATCTATGACCTTATTATTCCTGAACCTCTCCGGCTTTGTATTATAAAGCGCCAGTCCGCCTATGATTTTATTTGCGTAATTTATAGGAATTATTGCTTTTGAGCTGAATTCTGAAAAACTGTTTATGGTATTTTCGGAATTTGACATTATTTCAAGAACTTCTATGTCATAAAATGACTCTTCTTCCATATCTTTTTCTGAAAAAACACTGCTGAAAAAGTCATTTTTCAGCTCAATCAAGACCCTGTCTTCCAAAGAAACGTTTTGCACACTTAATTGCAGGAATTTTTTCTTTTTATCGTCCCTTTCATTGAAGAAAATAGCTGCCGCATTAAAGTCGATAAGCGAAAACGCAAGACTAAACAGCTCTTTAGAAAGAATTCTTGTTGAATAAATAAATTCAGAAAGGTTCCTGAACTCGTTTATAATTGTAGATTCAATTAATGACTGGTCAAGAAGGTTATTTATCCGTGTCTGGAGGTTTTTGTTTTCTGATTTTTTTTCATTTATAATTTGATGTCTTTCTTCTTCGGTTATACAGCCGGTCTTCTCCAGGAAAGCCCTGACCTGGCTGAGAAATTCATCATGTTTTTCACTTTTTGTAATGAATAAGTCGGCCCCGGCTTTTATTGCCCAGAAACTGTCCAGCTTTTCATTAAGCTGGGTTAAGAGGATAATGGGAATTTTTTGCATTACATCATCATTTTTTAACAACCGGCAAAGCTGGTACCCGTTAATTTCCGGCATGATAATATCGGAAATTATCAGGTCAGGCACAACCTGGTAAGCTTTTTCTATGCCTTCTATCGCATTGGGGGCTGTTATAATATCATGACCCAGTTTTGATAACGTAAGTTCAATACTCTTAAGCTGTATAGGGCTGTCTTCTATTAATAAAATCTTTTTTTTCATGGATATTTGAGTAATTAATGTTTACTTATATCGACTTATACAATTATAATATTATACTATCAGCTAATTTTAAAAACAGGAAGTTTAATTTAGCCGACTTTAAAAGTATATATTAAAAATCAATTTTAATATTTTAAATTTTTATTAAGCCTGGCCTAATTTCAGCTGAAGAGTCGATATTATTGGATTAATAGTTTTGAAATACTTAAAGAGTTAAAGTTCAGTTTATATTAACAGATGAGGAATTAATAAAAAATGTTTAAAAACTTAAGCCTTGAAGAAAAAATCAGAATAAAAACAAGAGTTAACCAGGTTTTAACTTTTTTCATTGCCGCTGCAGCAATACTGGGAGGGTATAAAATAAAATTTTTGGGCGATGATACGTTACAGTGGTTTGCTTTTATAATATTTCTATCATTTGTAAGCATCATACTGGATGAAGTGCTTAAAAAATGGATTTATAACACAATTTCAGAATACATATGCAGCTCAATCTGTCATGCCAGCAGCGCTTCAGGCAAAATAATAAATGAAACAAATACCCAGGAAGAAATTTTAAACAAACATATTAAGCTTTTGAAGGACTCAGCAATTTCAATTGATAAACTAAAGGCTTCATCGCTAAAAACAAAGCAAAGCGCTCTTAAAGCCGCTGAAAAATCAAAATCATCGCTTGAACTGTCCAGCAGGGAACAGCAATCTGTTGAGGATAATATTGATAAAATGAATACACTCAAGCAAAAAATCGAAATTATAGCTGATTTGATTCTTGAATTAAGCGAACATACACAGCAAATTGGTAGCATTATAGGCGTTGTTGAAGATATAACCGAGCAGACCAACATGTTAGCGCTGAATGCAGCCGTTGAAGCGGCAAGAGCAGGAGAACACGGTAAAGGGTTTGCGGTTGTAGCCAGTGAAATTAGAAAACTGGCCGATGAAAGCAAACAGGCAACAACAAAAATCACTTCTCTTATCCACGATATCCAGCAGGCGACTAACTCCACAGTAATGGCAACTGAGGAAGGCACCAAGGAAATTGACCTGGGTGTTGATTTGACCCACAATATAGCCCAAAATATTGAGAAACTCAGGACAACTATCCAGGAAACAGTTGGTGCGGTTGATATGATACTTGGTGATGCCGAGCACCAGATTGAATGCACAACAGAGGTTAAACTGGCTGTAACTCAAATAGATGAAGGCCTTATGCAGTCAGCAGAAAAGATTAAACAGAACCTGAGCGCCCTTGATGATATTTTAAAGACTTCAGAAAGCCTGAAAGACTGCGTAATAGGAGTAAGCTACAAAATGACAACCCCTCAATCTTAAAGGTAAGCTAAATGGACTTTCTCGAACACGAAATCGAAGAAATTTTAAATATATTCCGGGAAGAAAGTGAAGAACAGCTCCAAAAACTAAATAAAAACCTTTTAACCCTGGAGTCCAACCCCAAAGACTATACGGCAATATCTGAACTCTTTAGAGAAGCCCACTCATTAAAAGGTGCGGCAAGAATGATCGGACTGGACGATATCCAGTCAATAGCCCATAAACTGGAAGACGTTTTTGGCCTGGCAAAAGAAGGGGACTTGGAGGTCTGCCCGGAAATTGTCGATATTATGTGCAAAGCTGTTGATTGCATAACCTCAATTGTTAGTGAATCCATAAGAACCAGGGGCAAGGCGGAAGTCCCCGAGATACAGGAAGTTTTAACCTCCCTGCAAAATGTAATAGACGGGAATTTACCGGCCGGCCGGTCCCTGGAAGGTTCTGATATTCAGGAAGGGGCTGTTATTAAGTACCCCGGCATTTATAAAAACCCGGCAACAAGCCCGGCAGGAATTAACCCGCAAAAAGAAAGGCAAAAAGTTTCTGATAATGAGTCTCAGCATATCCTGAACAGGCCTGAAGTTAAAGGTCTTTTAACGCAGATAAATGTAAATATAGAAAAGCTAAAAGTGTTTTCTACAAGCACAGACGCTCTTGAGGAATTTTTGTATTTTGTTAATAAACTCGCGGAATCCATTGAAAAAGTTGAAAACCAGAGGCTTAAAGGGCTTCTTGATGATATAAGGATAAAAGTTGAAACAGCATTAAAAGGCAGCGGAATCCTTGTTTTAGACGAAGTCCAGGAAATAGAGGAAACCTTTGAAAACTTTATTAACTTAACTGAACGGGCTTGCTTTGCAGGAGAAAAAGAAAAAAATAAAGTTACCGGAACAAACATAGAAATTAAAAAAGAAGAAGAAAAAGTCTTCACTCCGGCACCGGTAATTAAAAAAGAAGAAGTTTCCCCGGCAGAGACTTTACAGGAGTGGGAAAAAGAGCAAACCGACAAGCCTGCAAAGGAACCGCTAAAAGAACCTGTCCCGGCGGAAATATTTACTGAAGACTTTATCCTACCCCGGATAAGCCCCGGTGAAACTAAAGAAACACACCCGGAGCCCGGCCCGGCTAAAACCGTACAGGATAACAGTAATGAAATAGATTATATAAGAAGTAATATAAGTATTTTTTCTAACCATACAGAAGAAAACTCATCAAAGTTTGAAGATATTATTACCAGGCTTAATGGGCTAACAGCCAATATTAATGAGGATAACGCAAGGCAGATAATTGAAAAAATAACTGAGCTGCTCTCTTTTTCAAAAGAAAAAGAAGCCCCCATAAACCCTGAAATGGTTAATGTATTGGAAGAAAGCTTTGATGATGCTGTCAAAATGATGAGCCCGTCAGATGAAGAGGCAAGTGAAGACCCCTCTCTTATTATAAGAAGGATAGGTGTGCTTCACCAGATGCTAAAATTAGCTGTTTCCCAGGAAGCAACAAAGAAAAAAGAAAAAAATGACCTTAACCCGCAACCGGCGCCCTCTGACCAAAAAAAAGTAAACTATTCTCCCGTAAAACGCAGCGCAGGTATGTATAAAAAAAATGTTAATGAGAAAGAAGATAAAACCGGCCCGCTTGATATTAAATTTGGTGATAGCAATACTATCAAGACATTAAGAGTTGATACACAAAAGCTTGACCAGCTTGTAAACCAGGCCGGAGAGCTTATTATCGCCAAAATAAAGGCAAAAGAACACTTATCAGATATCGAAAAAATAATCCGCTACATAGAAGAATGGCACAGGGAATGGACAAAAACAAAGCAATACTTTAGATACGCCAATAAATACCATTATAAGCCAACAGATTCAGGCTTTAAATCAAAGCAGCTTTCTTCCGGTAAAAATATAAATACATTTTTTGAAGAAAACTCATCAAAGCTGATTTCTTTAATGAATAAAATAAACTCCCTTCATAAAGTTGTCCAGGAAGACGATGCCAGGCTAAATCTAATTGTTGGCGGGCTGGAAGAAAAGATAAAAAGCGTAAGAGTGCTTCCTCTTGCGACTATTTTCCATTTATTCCCGCGCATGGTCCGTGATATAGCAAGAGACCGCAATAAAGAAATTGAATTTTTCATAACAGGAAGCGATACCAGTGTTGATAAAAAAATCATCGAGGAAATCAAATCCCCTCTTATGCATATAATAAGAAATTCCATTGACCACGGGGTTGAAATCCCTTCAGAACGTGTAGCTAAAGGCAAAAATCCGACCGGAAAAGTTTTACTGGCTGCTTATCACCTGGAAAACAGCGTTTTGATTGAAGTCAGTGATGATGGAAAAGGTGTTGATATTGAGACTATCAAGAAAAAAGTTCTTCAAAAAGAGCTGCTGACAAAAGAAGAGCTTGATGCAATGTCAGAAGAACAAATAATGAACATAATTTTCTGGCCCGGATTTTCCACAGGGGAAACAGTAACAGACATTTCAGGAAGAGGAATCGGGCTGGATATAGTCCATACAAAGATAAACCAGCTTAACGGCAGTATTAAGGTAAAATCGACCCTGGGCCAGGGCTGCCAGGTCTCGATACAGATTCCTGTTACAATGGCTACAATTAACTCTTTTCTCGTTGAAACAAACGGCCAGACCTTTGCTATACCTACAAATTCCATTAAAACAACACTGCTTGTAGATGAGAAACAGGTTTTTTACAAGGAAGGGGAAAGGACAATCCTTGTTGAAGACAGAACTGTACCAATTTGTGCTCTCTCAAAGGTTCTGGAATTACCTGATAATCCTAATAAACCCGACAAAAACGTTATTATCGTTGTTCAGGCAGAAGACGCCCAGGTGGGATTCATAGTAGACAAGTTGATTGGAGACCATGAAATTCTCCATAAAAACCTTTCAGCACCGCTTTTAAGGGTAAGAAACGTTGCAGGCATTACAACATTAGGTTCAGGAGACCTTTGCCTGATTTTAAATGTTCATGACCTGGTTAAATCTGCGTATATGAGGTTTGGAAAAACAAGTGTAAAACAGCTTTCAGTTACTATAACCCCTGAATTAAAAGAAACAAGGAAAAAAACAGCTCTTGTAGTAGATGATTCCACAACTACAAGAATTTTACAGAAAAACATACTTAAATCATCCGGATATGATGTTGAAGTAGCGGTAAACGGCTTTGATGCGCTTACAAAAGTAGCCTCCAGCCAGTTTGACTTTATTGTAACAGACGTAGAAATGCCTGAAATAGACGGCTTTGAGCTAACAGAGAGGTTAAGGCAGGATGAGAGATATAAACATATTCCTATCATAATGGTTACTTCCCTTGCATCAGAAGAAAACAGGGTTAAAGGCCTGAATGCCGGGGCAAGCGCCTATTTAACAAAGGGGTCTTTTGACCAGGACGAGCTTCTCAGGACAATAAGACAGCTGATTGACTAACTGCAAAAAGGAAGCCGGCATTGATTAACAAACTCAGAGAAGAAAGTATTAGCAAAATTTTTAATAAATACGAAAGAGAACCCTCTCATGCTTACCAGGTTACAAAGCTTGCCCTGGTAATTTTTGACAAAACACGCGGACTTATCCATAACCTGGGTGATAATGAAAGGGATTTACTGGAAGCCGGTTCACTTTTGCATGATATAGGTTATTATATTTGCGCAAAAGGTCATAATAAAAATTCATACAAACTAATTGAACAGGAGTTCCTGCCGGGGTTTTCAGATAGGGAAAAAGAAATTATCGGTAATATTGCAAGATATCACAGGGGTAAACTTCCTAAAAGAACTCACACCTGTTATGCGCCCCTATCAGAAAACGACAAAGCACTGGTAAATAAGCTAAGTGCTTTTACCAGGCTTGCTGATGCTCTGGACAGGTCTCATTGCAGTGTAATTGAAGATATTGACTTTATACATGACGCTTTTTACCGGTCGTTAATAGTATTTTTAAAGCTAAATACGCCTGATTGCACTTTTGAGTTGCTAAAAGCCAGGGATAAAAAAGATCTTTTTGAAAAAGAATTCAACTTAGAGCTACGGTTTGAGATAAAAAAATAACTTATGCAATAATCTAAAGTATGAAAGCAATAGACCGGGAAAAAACTTATAAAGACCTGACGGGTCCGGGAAGTTTTATAGGCGCGACCCTGACAGCTTGCGGCATAAAAAATTCCCTGATAATCTTTCACGGCATAGCAGGCTGCAACATAGAAGCAATACATTTCAGGTCAGACCAGGTTCCCGGCGGAAGCTACACCCCTATAATCCCAACCGGACTTAATGAAGCTGACTGCATCCATGGAGGAAACGAAAAACTCCTGAAAACCCTGCGCGATTCAATTGCTCAAGCCCGGGCTAAAAACAGGCCCCCGGAAGTTGTTTTCATACTTACAAGCGACGCCCCCTCTATTGTTGGGGATGATATTCTTACAGCAGCAAGGGTTATAGAGCAGGAAACAGGAATTAAGATCATTGCAGCAGACACACCCGGTTTCCTGGGCGGTGTTTCGCAGGGGACAGATATTATACTAACGGAATTATTGGATAAATTCCCTGTAAACAAGGGGGCTAACCAGTCAATAAGCAGATTAAACCTGGTTGCTCCCTATTTAATGGGGTCAAAAAACTGGACAAACGACACAGATGAGATCATAAGGCTTCTTGAAGCATCAGGCGTAGAGGTTAATCTTAACCTTTGCAGGAATTTTAACCTTAAAAATATTGATAAATTTAGCCAGGCCGGCTATAACCTGAACCTGTGCCCGGAAGAAATGGCTAATTTTGAGCAAAAAAGCCTTGAATTAGGGGTTAAAAACTATTACAGAAACCTCCCGCTTCCTCTGGGAGCTGCAAACACAGAGCAATGGCTTTTAACTATCGCAAAAGACCTGGGCAGCGAGGCAAAAGCAAAGGAAATACTCACGGCTGACCAAAAGTTTGTGCAGAAACAACTGCGGTTTAACTACAATTTCAGCTGGATGTCCACGCTTATGTACCAGAAAAAATGCGGAATACTTGCCCATGCCGGTTTCGGGGCATCCCTGGCACGTTGTCTTTTGTGGGATTTTGGAATAATTCCAAAGGTAATAGCGCTCAGAGCAGAAACTGACAGGTCAGCCGGGCAGGCGTTAGAGCTTCTCGAGCCTATTAAAAGCCAGGCTGAGTTTAAAGTTTTGATTAACCCGACTTACTTTGAATACGGAAATTGCCTTAAAGAATTGGCTGTTGATTTTTCCATTGGCTCAATCCACGATAAACCCCTGAGTTTAGGTCATAAGATTCCTCACTTATCGCTTTGCGGCTGGAACTTCTTTAACCAGTACAATTTTGTCCCCTACCCAAACATGGGCATACGCGGAATCCTGGGGCTTCTTACCGAGTTATCGCGGGTTATGGAGGAAACTTTTTACCTGAAAGAAAGCATTTCAGCGAATAATTATAGCTGTAAATAATATTTAACTCGCATCGCTAATTAGCCCCAATGACGGGTTAAAAATTTTGGCAGTGGTATAAAAATACGTGATTTGTCATTGCGAGCCCGGTACCCGCCATGGGCGGGGCGGGCGAAGCAATCCATCACTAAGTAGACTCAAGTGGAT
>JANQEB010000307.1 GCA_028278605.1 Candidatus Gastranaerophilales bacterium | reverse complement strand
TAAAACGGTGAGATCCTTCGGCACAGCTCGCAGGGCGAGCTGGCTCAGGATGACGTAAAATACAAAACAGATGTAAAAACTTTTTGTTTGTTCCTTAGTATAGCGAAATTTTTTATAACTTTTACTCCCACGCCAGCGTCTAAAATCGTGGCATGCTCCGGCTGGATTATCTCGCCTGCAACCAGTACAGGAATTCCGGGGGGATATTTAACTATTGTTTGTGCGGAAATCCTACCAACCGCATCATCTGCGCCAACTGTTTCAGAATCCAGATTAAATGCCCGGGCTGGCGAAATTGCGGTTTGCGGACATATTAAAGGAAAAGGTTCAGGTGTTTCAACGGTTTTTTCCGCTTTCTTACCTGCTTTAACCGTTGCTTTTACCAGTTTTTTAAGGTGTTTTTTACCTGTTCCTATTCCGGTAAAAGCAAGAATTCCCCTGTTATTATGCATTTCAATTTCCATATTGCAGTTTTCCTGTAAAAAATCAGAAAAATTTTTGCCGTTAATATTTTCCAGCCCAAAAAAGATTTTTGTCGGGTCATGCCGGTATTCCCGCGAATTCTCCAGAAAAACAGCGCTGGTATTACTTTTTAAATAATTCTTTGTCTTTTGGATATTATCAATTAGTTTTTCAAGCTTTGTACGGCCTTTTTGCGAATTCAAATACTCAATAGACGCCTCAATACTGGCTAACAAAATATAAGACGGGGAAGTTGTATTAATAATATTAAGTGTTTGCTGGATTTTACCGGGGTTAATCCCGGAATTTTCCGCCAGGTGAAGCACTGCCCCCTGATTAAGGCATGAACCGGTCTTGTGAAGAGACTGAACACACGCATCAGCCCCTAAGTGTATTGAAGAATCGGGAAGCCGGTTTGAAAAAGGCCATAAAGCCCCATGGGCTTCGTCTACCAGCAAGATTACTTCCCTTTTTTTGCATATTTCAGCTATTTGTTTTATATCAGACACAACACCTTCATAGGTGGGGCTGGTAATCCACACTGCTTTTATACCAGGGTTTTCATCAAGTTTTTTAGTGATTTTTTCAGGTTTAACGTGGGTGAAAATATTCCAGTAATCATCCCGGCCTGTTTCAAGCCAAACAGGCACGGCGCCGGAAAGAACCAGTGCATTTATCACTGATTTATGAGCGTTTCTTGCTATAAGAATTTTTTCGCCTTCCCCTACGGTTGCAAGTATAAGGGCAAGGATTCCGGAAGAAGACCCGTTTACAAGGTAAAACGTGGCTTTACTGCCGTAAATCCCGGAAGCTCTCTTTAATGACCTTAAAATGCTTTCTTCAGGGTTTTGCAGGTTATCCATGCCCTCTACTTCGGAGAGGTCTGCGCAAAATAATTTGCGTCCGAAAAGTCCTGCAAATTCCTCCATTGTATGAAATCCCTGAAGATGTCCGGGGGTTGTAAAAAAAGCGGGTTTTGTCTTAATTATTCTTTTTATTGTCTTAATTATATGCATGATAACTGCTTTAAATAAAATTAAAGTTTATGGTCCCGGCTTCTTCGGTCAATTACAGGGGTATCTCCCCAGGAAAACACTACTCCCTCAGCGTTTACCTGGTATTCTTCCTTTAAAGGTTCTTCCCCGTTCCGGTCAATAACCAGCTGAACCCCGATGCCAATTGAATTTTCATTATCATCAGCCGGGACAAAAGTGTTTACTTCCAGCAGGCCGGGAATTTCCTCCGGGGTTTTTATGCCAAAGCGTTTTTCCAGCACTATTTCTACAAATTTTTGCCTGTCCATAATATTTTATAAAATTTTGTAAATCCATAAAAATTTTATCATGGAAGTGTTGGCAAACAGTTATACTAATTCGCCATACCGATTTATGAATATTATTTTCATTTATTTTTCTTCCCAATCTTCCCAGTTTTCACGTTCCTTAAAAACTACGTTATAGCCTAATAAATCAGCTATTTCTACTACTTCTTCAAACTTTATTGTACCTTTCAGTAGTTTTTGTGAAAGATTAGAATGTGAAAAATTAGTATTATGTATAATATTCAGTTTTCTTACGAGCCTGCTAAGAGAGATATCTTTCCATAGCAGCATTAATTTTATTTGTTCTCTGACTGAAATTTTTTTATTCATTTTACTCTATTTAAATGAATCTTTTTAAACATTCTGAATTTCCCTGACCCAGTCAGCAAAGATATAATTAGCATCCCGCGGGCCGGGGCCGGCTTCGGGGTGGAACTGCACTGTGCTCACATTTAAAGACGGGCTGCAAAAACCCTCTACTGTCTCATCATTAACGTTCATATGCGTAACCTGCATACTGGCAGGCAGGCCTTTTGCTGAAACCGCATAACCGTGGTTCTGGGAAGTCATCATTACTTTGTTTGTCCTTAAATCTATTACAGGGTGGTTGCTTCCGCGGTGGCCAAACTTTAATTTGTATGTATCAGCGCCCATTGCCAGTGCAAGTATTTGGTGGCCAAGGCAAATTCCATAAAGAGGAATCTTTCCAAGCAACTCTTTTGCTGTTTGGATAGCCTCTTTAACTTCTTTAGGGTCTCCAGGCCCGTTTGAAAACAGTACCGCATCGAATTTCCCGCTAAGAACTGTCTGAGCGTCCACGTTATAAGGGTATATATGGATCTCACAGTCAAGTTCAGACAGGTGCCTTATTATTCCGTTTTTGACCCCGACATCAATAAGCGCGATCTTTTTCCCGGAACCGCTTATAACCTCAATATCAGTCCTTGAGACCTGTTTAACAACATCAGCCGGGAAAGTAAATTCCTCAAGCTGCTTTTTAAGGGAATCTTTTAATTGTTTACTAAGAGAATCCGTGACTTTCTCAGAAGTTACAACGCAGTTCATAGCGCCTTTTGTGCGGATTTTTTTTGTCAGCATCCTTGTGTCAACCCCTGTTACGCAGGGAATATTGTTTTCTTTTAAATATTCCAAAAGGCTTTTTGTGCTTTTCCAGTTGGTTTCTATGTCAGAGAGCTCTTTTACAATGAATCCCCGCACCTGGATCCTGCCTGATTCAACGTCTTCTTCGTTAATTCCGTAATTTCCCATCAAAGGATAGGTCATTACAACGATTTGCCCGGCGTATGAAGGGTCAGTCAGGATTTCCTGGTAACCTGTCATCCCTGTGTTAAAGCAGATTTCACCAAATGCTGTTACGTCCGCCCCTGCTGAGAGTCCTTCCAGCTCTGTTCCATCTTCAAGAATTATATGTGCTTTCAATTTATTTTCCCCGCTGGTTTTTCTGATTCATTATGAATCATAGCCTTAATACACCTTACTTGTAAAGATTAAGCAAGATTTTTGTGAATAATCTCTTTTAACAGTGTCTGGTAAGGCATGTTTCGCTCTTTTGCCAGTTTTTTGGCTATTTGAACATCCACAACATTCAGCCTGATTGTTACGGGCTTTGTTTCGGGTTTTACAACCTTCCATTCAGAAGTCTGTATGTCAGATTCATCCTCAGGGTTAAAGTCTTCAAGAAATTCATCGGCTTCGCACTCAGGACAAAACCATGCTTTGTCTTTATCCAGGAATAGTTCAGATTTGCATTTTTCGCATTTTTTACTCATTTTTATTGACCTCATTATTCCATTTAATTATGTATTTTCGGCTTGCCGGGTAAGCTGTTATAACTTTAACCGCGTTATTTTTTCTGTTAATTATGCAGACAATAACCAGAAATCTATTATTTGAGGTATGTCCGACTATTTTGCTGACTCGTTTATTTACTTCAGTTTGAATATAAGTATTGGAAAACACTTCCAAAATTTCATCCTCTGAAATGTCAGGATGGTTTACCTGATAATGAATTTTGTTATGTTTCTTATCAAAACTAAATTCTATATCCATATTATTAAGTATACACTTAGTGTATGTACACGTCAATACACTTTGGTTGACTGGTCACAGTGAATCATAGTCCCGATTCCCTGGTCTGTAAAGACCTCAAGCAGCAGGCTGTGCTCAATTCTTCCGTCAAGGATGTGAACTGTTTTCACTCCTTTTCTGACCCCCTCAACACAGCAGTCGACCTTGGGAATCATTCCCCCGCAAATTACTCCCTCTTCAATTAATTTTTGGGCTTCGGTTATTGTCATGTTTGAAATTATTGATTTTGGATCGTTAACGTCTCTTAAAACGCCTTCTATGTCAGTTAAAAATACCAGTTTTTCCGCCCGGAGAGCCCCTGCAATAGCTGATGCGGCATAATCCGCATTTACATTATAGGAATTGCCTTTCTTATCCCTGGCAACAGGCGCTATGACCGGGATGAAGTCTTTTTCAACCAGGGTCTCTATAAGGTCTGGATCAACTTTTACAATCTCGCCAATTAACCCGGCATCCCGGCCATTAACCAGCTTTTTCTTTGCGGTGAGCATATTGCCGTCTTTTCCGCTGATTCCAACAGCGTTTAACTCTTGTTCCTGGATGTTTGCAACGATGCTTTTGTTTACTTTGCCGGAAAGCACCATTTCAACGGCTTCCATTGTTTCCTCGTCGGTTACCCGCAGGCCGTCTATGAACTCGGGTTCCTTGCCGATCCTGTTAAGAAGCCTGTTTATCTCGGGGCCGCCGCCGTGAACTATGACGGGTTTGATTCCAACCAGTTTCATCAGCACAATGTCCTTAATCACGTTCTTTTTCAGCTCATCATTAAGCATTGCGCTGCCGCCGTATTTGATTACAACGGTTTTTCCGCTGAAAGACCTGATATAAGGCAGGGCTTCTATAAGGGTTTTGGCTTTATTTATGTATTCCCGCATTTTTATACTTATTTTACATACTTATTTTATTCAGGCAGGTCGTGCGAACCGGATTTTGTTATCCTGTAAGCCGCATATCCCATTAAAATTGCGATATACAACCCGCCGATCAGACCTATGATTTCATAATTAGTCATTTGTTTTCCTCACTCTTTTCAAGCATGATAAAAAATTTTTCAATTTGATCGTCTTTTTTAAAATAGGCAAGTAAAAATATTGTGCTGAATAGTAATCCAATAATAAAAAATGTTATTTTTAAGCTATCGTTATTAAGGTTAAATAATAGCGCCAGAGTTCCGCCAAAAGTCAATACAAGTGCGGCCCAGAGATGGTTTCTTTCATCTCTTAAGTAATCTATGCGCTTTTTTATGTAGTCTTTGTTCATAAGCTAATTTTACAACTTTTAAGACAAATTTCAAAACATTTTAAAAAAAACTCTTTTATGTCCTGTATTCGCCGTTAATCCTAACGTATTCATAGCTCAAATCACATCCCCATGCTGCCGCTTGTGCACCGCCTTCCTCAAGGGTTAAAGTAACCTTAATTTCACGTTCTTTTAGTATTTTTAAAGCCTCATCCTCATCAAAACCAACCGGTTCTCCGCAGGTTAATGTGTTAAATGAGCCTGCATTACTGGAAAATCCAACGCTTGATTTGGTGTAATCAAACTTCACACCTGAATAACCCGCTGCGCACATTATTCTTCCCCAGTTAGCATCAGCTCCGAACATTGCTGTTTTAAACAGGTTTGAATTTATGATTGATTTTGCAATGCTTTTTGCGTCGTTTTTAGTTGCCGTGCCTTTGACTTCAACCTCAATAAACCTGGTTGCGCCTTCACCGTCCATAATAATTTGTTTTGCCAGGTATAAATTTACGTGTTCAAGGGCTTTTTTAAATTTATGATAGTTTTCATTTTCAGAATTGACAGGTGTATTGCCGGCTCTGGCATTGGCAAGCACAATTACCATATCGTTTGTGCTGGTATCTCCATCAATAGAAATCATATTATAGGAGTCATCCACTGTTTCTTTCAGGGCTTTTTGCAGTAAATCCCGGTCTATATCAATATCAGTTGTAATAAAAGCAAGCATTGTAGCCATATTCGGGTGAATCATGCCGGAACCCTTGGCTATAGCACCAATTTTTACGGTTTTTCCACCGATTTCAATCTCTACTGCAATTTCTTTTATGAACTTGTCAGTTGTTAAGATGCCAAGAGCGGCGTTTTCAGCAGACTCATCTGTCCTGTCAAGAGCAGGGGACAGGTTTTTAATGCCATGCTCAATTTTATCCATGGGCAGCTGAACCCCGATAACGCCTGTTGAGGACACGAGAACCTCATCTTTATGTGCGTTTATGCACTCGGCGTAGATTTGCGCCATTAATTCAGCGTTCTTTGTTCCTGTTTTGCCGGTGCAGGAGTTTGCTACACCGCTGTTAATTATGATTCCTCTTATTTTATTGTGTATATGGCCCTGGTTCCATAGAACAGGCGGGGCTTTTATGGCATTTAGCGTGAAAACCCCCGCTGCTGTTGCGGGAATTTCGCTTTTAATTAATGTTAAATCTTTTCTTTTTCTTTTGATCCCAATATGAGCCCCGGCAGCGTAAAACCCTTCAGGGGCAACAATATTGCCTGAGATTACGTTTATGTCTTTAGTTTGTGTTTTGTACCCTGAGCTCATTTGACTGTTCCATGCATTTTATTCAATTTTATCATAAAAAAGTATTTTTGGCGGGCTTCGCCCGCCTTATATAGATTGCCACGTCAGGCTTTCAGCCTTCCTCGCAATGACAATTATGTACTAAACAAGATTTACAGGCATACGGGAACTGTTTTCAGCCCTGTTTTTTCTTCCAGCCCGAACATTATGTTCATGTTCTGCACTGCCTGGCCTGCCGCGCCTGACACAAGGTTGTCGATTGCCCCTATCACAATAACATTGCCTGTGCGATCATCGACTTTAAAGCCCACATCAAAGAAATTAGAGTTTCTTACCCACCTGGTTTCCGGGTAGACGTCCTTTTGCATAATTCTTATAAAGTATTCGCCTTTGTAGTATTTCAGGTAAATTTCTCTTATATCTTCGTATTTTAGGGATTTATCAAGTAGTTTTGCGTAGCAGGTAGCTAAAATCCCTCTTTGAATAGGGATAAGGTTTGGTGTGAATGTTAATTTGATATCCTTGAGCGCAAATTCGCTGAGTTCCTGCTCAATTTCCGGGGTATGGCGGTGAGAAGCTATCTTATATGCTTTTATGGATTCATTGCACTCGGTAAAGTGGGTTCCAGGGCTTAATGCCTTACCCGCACCTGTTATACCGGATTTCGCGTCGATTATTACAGATTCTGTACAGATTAACCCATCTTTTACCAGCGGCATAAGGCTAAGAATGCTGCAGGTTGTATAACAGCCGGGATTGGCAATTAACCTTGCCTCTCTAATTTTATCCCTTTTCCAGGCGCAAAGACCATATACTGCTTCCTCAAGAAGCTCCGGGGCTTCGTGTTCTGTTTTGTACCATTGCTCATAGGTTTCTTTGTTTTTTATCCTGAAATCCGCTCCAAGATCAATAACTTTAACTTTATCAAGGATGCTTTTATTGATTTTCTTGCACGCTATACCGTGAGGAAGCGCGATAAATATCACATCAACCTTACCGGCAAGCTCTTCAATGTTTTCTTCTATGCAAACATCAGCCAGAAGACCGTTAAAGCTCTGATAAACCTCTGAATACCTTTGACCTGCGTTGCTGTGGGAAGTTATATAAGAAATTCCCGCCTGCGGGTGAGCGCAGAGAATTCTGACAAGCTCCTCCCCCACATAACCTGTTGAACCGACTACAGCTGTTTTTATCATTGATTTTCCCGCTTTTTAAAATCTTATTAAGTAGGTAATAAAAAATTTTTACTCATTTTGTCATTCTGAGGGGCTTGTCCCAGAAGAATCTCATGGCTGCTCATTACTTGAGATCCTTCGTCCGCCCCGCCTATGGCGGGAGGCGGCTCAGAATGACGTAAAACAAAAAACAGATGTAAAAATTTTTTGTTTGTTCCTTATTTCAAATAATAATAAAAAATAAGCACGAGAATATCAAGCTTATCAGCCGGAAGCCTGTTTTATTCGCAAGTTATTATTTCCCAGGGCAGTTTTTCTCGGGCTATAAGGATTTCAGCGTTGAATTCGCTTAAGAGGTCTTTTAAAACAGGTAAAATTATTTTTTCTGTCTCAAAATGCCCGGCATCTATAACCGCAAAGTCATTTACCATAAGCGCTTCATGGTATTTAACGTCGCCGGTTACATAAAGGTCAATCCCTTTAAGTGAGGGTATAAAACTTCCGCCGCTGCCCGGCAAAAGCCCGATTGTCCGTACTTTTTCAATATTTCCCGGATTTATTAGTTTTAATTGGCCTGTATTTAGTATTTGTTTAAGTTTTCGGATAAAACCAGCCAGGTTTTCAGGCTGGCAAAGTTCGCCTTTTCTGCCTAAACCCGTTTCATCCGTCCCCTCAATAGGGCAAACCTTATTTAAGCCGAGCATTTTTGCCAGTACATCAGCAATTCCGCCCTGTGTGCTATCAAGGTTTGTGTGAGCGCAATATACCTGCAAATTGCTCTGCATAGCCTTAATCAACGGCAAATTAGCGTAATTTTCCGCTGAAATGGTTTTGATCCCTGAAAAAAGCAGCGGGTGATGCGTGATCAAAAGTTCGCAACCTTCTTTAACCGCGCTTTCTATCACGTCAATAGTTGGAGACAGGGCTAGCATGACTTTTTTGATTTGATTATTGCCAAGATAGACCTGCCAGCCGGAATTATCCCACTCTTCAGCAAGGCCGGGCGGGGCAAATTCTTCTATTTTAGAAATTATCAGGCTCAGGTTATTCATTTATTTCTGTGTCAGCAGCGCTTTTTCTGATTTCGTTAAGGATTCCCTGTTTGATTTCTACGGTATCAACACCCAGGTTTTCCAGTACTCTCATTGCTATAGAGTCTTTTTCCCCGGTTATTGCCAGTAAAAGATGTTCTGAGGTGAATTTTTGCTTATTGAGCTGTTTAGCCTTGCTCCAGGCAAGGGATATAATCCTTTCTGCCCGCGGAGTAAAGATCAGTTTATTATTTTCAGAGTAATTATGTCCAAAACCCAGTATTTTTTGGACTTCAGCGCGAGCGTCCCTTAGTGTTACACCCAGGTTTCTAAGTACATGCGAAGCTATGCCTGAACCTTCACCGAGGATTCCCAGTAAAAGCTGCTCTGTGCCTACTATATTTTGCTCCATTGAGCGGGCTTCCTCTCTGGCAAGTTTGATTATCGTAAGTATTTCAGGTTTTTCCTTTTCTATAGGCCCGGCTATTTTTTGATAGAGTTTATCAGCATTAATCCCTAATTCGCTGAAGATTTTGCAGGCAATGCCCCGGTTTTCCTTCAGGATTCCAAGCAGGATGTGCTCGGGCTTAATATGGGTTGAGCCCAGCTCTTTGGTTATGTCCTGGGCTGAGTATAAGGCCCGGCTTGCTTTGGGTGTAAATTCCGGCTCATTTGTATTATATTCATCTTTTCTTGAGTCAAATTCTTTTAGTTTCTGCTCGAAGCCTTCCTGTGTAATTCCTTCCTGCTCAAGGATTTTACATGCCCATGAACCTTTATTTTCCAGTATTGCCTGGACCAGTTGCTCTGTTCCAAACGCCTCATGGTTTGTCCCTTCAAGCTTTTTGGCTGCGGTTTCCATAAGGGGTTTAAGTTCCCGGTCAAATAATACGGACTTATCAAAAATCCTTGCCGGAAAACTCCGGGCACCGGGGGTTTCTTCAGGGTGGGCAGAAGGTTTGACTGATTTTTTGCTTATATTTGCGACACTTGCCTTGATTTTTTCTATATTAACCGAAAAATCCTTTAACAGGCTTATAACCTGTGATTCATCGTCTCTTAGCAGGCTTAAAAACAGGTTTTCCGGGGTTACATAATAGGTACCTGCCGACTGGACATCATACCAGGCTTCCCTTAGTATTTTTTTCACGCCGGGACTGAACGGCATGGACTCATTAGGGCTTTGCCCCTGGTATTTGCTGAATTTGCCGCTATGAATGGTTTCCCGGAGCATATCGATATTTACTCCTGAGGACTTTAAAAGCTTAGAAGAAAGCCCTGATGCTTCTCTGACGATTCCCGCGAGGATATGCTCCGGATAAAGCTTGCCGTGTTTTGCCATAAAAGCTTCTTCCTGGGCGAAGAGCAGTACTTTGATTGCTTTTTCAGTGTATCTTTCTATCAATTTATTTGTTTCCCAATAAAAATAAGTACTTTATTTTTTAATTTTTCTGAGCGCTTTTTTTGCTTCTTCCCTGTCATCAAAATGGAGTTTTTCATTGTTGACCAGCTGGTAATCTTCATGCCCTTTGCCTGCTATCACTATGACATCGTCTTTTCGGGAATTGACTATTGCCTGCTCAATCGCAATTGCCCTATCCGGTTCAACAATTATTTTTGTGGTATTCAGCTTGCTTATGCCTGTCAGGATGTCTGTGATTATTTGCTGCGGGTCTTCTGTTCTGGGGTTATCAGAAGTAATAATTATCTTATCACATAAATTTTCCGCAATCCTGCCCATCTGGGGACG
Source organism: Candidatus Gastranaerophilales bacterium (assembly GCA_028278605.1). Lineage (GTDB taxonomy): Bacteria > Cyanobacteriota > Vampirovibrionia > Gastranaerophilales > UBA9971 > JANQEB01. The sequence goes on along the minus strand of JANQEB010000307.1, from coordinate 8,366 downwards.
TTTTGTTACGTCCCTATCGCCCCCGCATCCAAAAACGCAGATTAATTGACCTTTAGCAGGCACAATTGCTTTTGCCGCTTCCAGGACATTTTCAAGGCCGTTGGGGGTATGGGCGTAATCTATGACTACAAGAGGTTTTGTTGATACTGTCTCAAATCGTCCGGGAATTGACTCTGTTGATTCCACCGCTTTTATAATAGTATTAAGCTCTATGCCTTCTGCAATTGCTATTCCTATTGCTGTGAGCACGTTATAAACATTGAACATGCCGGCAAGCCTGATTTTTACTTTTTTATTGCCGACCGGTGTTTTGCAGATGAACTTGCTGCCTTCAGGGCAGAATTCTATTTTTTCAGCTGTTATATTAGCTTTATTGGTTACTCCATATGTAAAAACCTTTACATTCTCTATATTTTTAGGGATTAATCCCGTTAATTTCGATAAATACCTGTCATCTGCGTTAATTATTGCATATTTGTTTTTATCGGGATCACTTTTTAGCAGGTTAAGAAGTTTTGATTTTGCCTTAAAGTAATTATCCATTGTGATGTGATAATCAAGGTGGTCCTGGGTTAAATTCGTAAAAGCAGCGCCTGAGAATTCACATTCCGTAACCCGGTGCTGGTCCAGGGCGTGTGAACTTACTTCCATCACCGCTTTTTTGATGCCTTTATCAGCAATGTCCCTTAATTTTTGCTGGAGTTCCGGCGCCTGCTCAGTGGTATGCTCGGTTTGTGCGTAACTTTCTTCCGGGGAAAACCTGCTGCCAAGGGTACCCATAAGGGCACAGGGGATTTTTGCCTGCTTAAAAATAGTTTCTACAAGGTGTGTTACGGTTGTTTTGCCGTTTGTGCCCGTTACTCCTATTAAATCAATATCTCTTGAGGGGTTTTTATAAAATATCGCTGACAGGCAGGCCATTGCAAATTTTGTGTCTTTTACGACTATATAGGGACAGTTAATATTTTCCGGCAGTTTTTTCTGGCTGATAATTAATTTTGCGCCGTTTTCAACAGCCTGTTTTATAAAATCATGCCCGTCAACTTTTTCCCCGGGGATGCAAACAAAGATACCTCCCTGTAAAACTTTTCTTGAGTCCTGTGTAATCCCCGTAAAATTGGAATTTGGGGTATTTAGTATTTCCCGGTCTGATACTTCAACCGGTTCAAAGCAGTCAATCAATTTTTTTTCGGTATTCACCGGGCAGCCCTTCCCTATTTTTTCCTATTCTTTTCAGGTGAAAGTTATAGTAATTATTATAACTAAATTTTATGAATTAGAATGTTTTTTATTTTAATTTATAATTATTTGATTATTCCTTGCGATTTTCAAACAATATGATATTATAATAGTACAAGGATTTTTCAAATGACAAACCCAAAGTACAAAATTATTCTTACTGATGAAGCCAAAAAGGATTTAAGCAAACTGGATAAGGCTTCACAGAAAAAACTTGACAAAGATTACGAACGTATAAAAGATTACGGAACAACAGCAGTATTTATAAAGCACTTAGAAGGAGAGTTATTTGAAATAAGAACAAGTGATTTAAGGTCATTATTCACATACCGGAAAGGTCAAATCATCATCATCGCTGTTATTTTCCGCAAAAAATCACAGAAAACACCTGAAAAATATATGACCAGAGCAAAAAGTATTTTTAAAAACATAGGAGAAGAATACTATGAATAAAGATAAATTAGTCTATGTAAAAGATGATGAAGGCTATGCGATCAGGAAAAAAGCAAGTGAAGTCCTGGAAAGTGAAACAATAATAACAGAAGAAGAGTATAAAAAAATTGTTGGTCATGACATTATGCTCAAGTTAACCGGGCGAGGCGGTAAACGTGAAGGAGCCGGAAGGAAAAAGGTTTACAAGTGCAGGAAGAAGGCTACTTTTGAGCTTGAAGAAACTGATGTTATAAGCCTCAAGGAATATGCCAAAAAACATAAAATCAGTAAAAATAAAGCTATTCATAAGGCAATCAATTTATTAACCGGAAATGAAAATTAGGCAGTGGTATTTTTTGACGTGGCGTCATTGCGAGGAGGGCACAAACCCTTCGCTGAAGGGTTTGTGCCCTCCGTGGCAATCCATATAATTGAAATGTTTATGGATTGCGGAGCCTGTGCTGAGCGAAGCCGAAGTATCGTTTCACTCCTCGCAATGACGGTTTTGGCTAATTAGCAACTCAAGTATGTATGCAACATTTGCCAAAAATCCACTCATGAATAAGTCTATGCTCCCGCTGCCGCACACAGCCACCCTGGCTGCTTTTGATTTTTAGAAACACGTTTTGAATATTGAGAAATGTAAACATTAATTTTTTTCTTAAATAATTCAGTTATATTAACTAAAAATGCCGATTTCTCAAAATCAGAATTCGGTTTTTTATTTTCGGATACTTATATTTTCATGAAAATGCGTGTATTATAAAAAATAAGCTTGCGTTGAACAATGTTTTCTTTGGTTTTTTACCAGAATTTACCGGTACTTTTATTTTTTATCCAGACCTTGTATGCAAGGGTGGAAAACTTTCTGTGCGGATAAATAATTTACGAAAAGACAAGAGACGAAAATGCTGGATTTATTTAAAAAATCTTCTCAAAGTCAAATAGGGCTTGATATTTCTCCGGAAGGCATAACCATGGTTGTGATTGAGGAGGATAAAGGGTTATATACCCTGAAAAACTATGTCCGTCATTATTTTCAGGAAAAAGTTTTTCAAAACGGCCATATAGGCAACTTTGATATTCTGGCGGAAGAGCTAAAAATCCTGCTTAATCAATATAAGCCTGATACAAGAGAGGCGGTTATTTCCGTGCCAAGCAGCAGTATTTTTATGAAAACAATAACCCTTCCTGATATTCCGGAAGATGAGCTGGAGCTTATAATACCCCAGGAGGCCTCAAAACACCTTCCTTTAAGTGAAAAGGAAATGAATGTTGATTTTCAAATCCTCAAAAACTCAAGAAAAGTTGATGCTACAGGTAAAAAAATTGATGTTGTGCTATGCGCGGCTTCAAAGGCTCTTATAAGGAGTTATCTTGAGGTTATTTCCCGTTTAGGCCTGCATGTTGTTGCGGTTGACGTGTCCGCATTTGCCATGATTAATGCCCTTGCAAACGCTGAGTTGATTAATGATCCTGGAAAAACTTATGTTTCAGTGCTTATAGACTATGCAAATACTGATATTAACGTTATACAGAATGGAATGCCTGTTTTTTCACATACTATTGAAGCGGGCAGGAAAAATATAATAGAAAACATTTGTAATAGCTTAAGCAAGAATAGAAATGAAGTTTTAGAACTGCTTCCGGAAGTTGAAGTCTTGATCCCCGGCGCTGAAATGAGTGAAAATCCTGAACTGAGCAAGGCTGCTAATGCTGTTAAAGGGGTATATAGCGGTATTGGGGGTGAAATCCAGAAAGCAATAGAATTTTTCAATTCTGATAAGGCGGAACCCGTAGAAATAGATAAAATCATCATGGGAGGCCCGGGTATCTGCGTTCAAAATATTGATAAATACATTTATAACAAACTAAGAGTCCGGACAGTTATATTTAATCCTTTTACTAACTTACCGCAGGAAACTCAAAGTCCGGAAAATGCCGGCTCTGATCTGGATTTAACATATTTTTCGACAGGTGTAGGCTTAGCGCTTAAGGAGCTTGAAAATTGAAGACCATAAATATAAACCTGATAGGTGAGTTTGCTAAAGCTCCGGAATATAACAGGGCTGTTATTAAAAAGGACGACTTAAATACCAGCACCAGGCTTATTATGGTGATTCTGCTTGTTGGAATACTAATAACCTTTGTAACCAGCTTTGGAATATGGTTTATAACTGATCTTCTGGGCAGAAGCAGTAAAGCCGAGCTTAAAAAGCTAAAAACAGAACATGAACAACTGGAAGAAGAGCAGACAAGACTCGTAATTTACAGAAAAAACCTTCAAAATGACCTGACTGTTGCGCACCTTAAATACCTTGCAAGAAAACAGATAAATAATTCATTTGTCCCATGGAGCGCTGTTTTAAAAGAACTTGCAACCAAAATACCTAAAAATATAATTATTTCAAATATAGATAAAGCAGGTATCTGCAGCACCGGATGCAGCAACAGGTTGACTATTTCCGGCATGGTACCGGCCTCTAAAAATACCCGCAGCAAACCTTTTACCACGGTTTCTTTTCTGATATTGAACATAAATGAAGACAAAAATTCCCTTTTATTCGACGCGCAGATAAAAAAAGTTGAATACGAGGAAGACAGCCGGTTTTACCGGTTTGAGATCGAAGCAGGGATACGAAAAAAAACAGGAAAATAAAAACAGGGCATAATTTATGAACAGCTTAAAAAAATTAATCTTAATGAGTTTAATACCGGCGATTTTGACGATATTTTTCGTCATAAAATTTACCATACCTTCGGTTAAAACCTACTTTGAGCTGAAAAAAGATATTAAAAAGGAAATTTTGATTATAAACGACTTAAAAACCAACATAGAAAGCCTCAAAGCTAATAAGACCCTTTTAGATAAGCTGAAAGAAATAAATTCGGAGTTAGTCGGTTTTGATGTTGAATTTCCTAAAGAATTCGGGGATGAAATATTGCTGATTGACCTGGAGCTCTTTGCAGACGAGGCTGTTAACAAAATTCTTACAGTAAAGTCTTTGCCTGAAGCTGAAGTAGAGATAATTGACCCTTCAAGAATCGGAGAGAAAAAGAAAAAACGCACTTCAAGAAGAGCTAAAAATGAGCAAAAAGAAAAAGGCCCGGTTACTATAATTGAAAAACCGATGGAATTGTCTACAGTTGCACATTACAAGGAGATTATAGAATTTGTGAGCTTCCTTGAAAACTATCAGAGAAAAGTAAATATCCAGGGTGTTTATACTGATGTTTTCAATGATGACAGAAGCACTTCAGACCCGAGAGTCCATTTAAAAATAAAGGGAAGTATATATAAATCGGAAGTAAAAAAACCTCAAACACCGCTTGTAAACAATACAGCGGAAACAAAAGAAAATAAGTAAAGCACCGGAGCTATTTAATCCGAATTGTTAAATAGCTGAAAGGGTTGATATGACTGACTCAAAATTCCTTAAAAATTTATAAAAAAGAGGCGGCGGCGAAGCCGCCGCCCACCTCCAGGGTGGGTTGGGCGGGCGTTTTAAGGAATTTTGAAAAACTATAACCAGCAGTTCAGGTTATTTAAAGTCCCTCAAAAAGTAAGGTAGGAAATAAAAATGCAAGAACAGGAAACCAGAAAAAAAATATTAATACTGGCGGTTGCAATAGCTTTATTTGGGACCTCTTATTATTACTATGTCCATAAAAAGGAAAAAGCTTCTGAACCAGAACAGAAGCAGGTAATTCAGACAAAAGAAAAACCCCCTGTTGAAAAGAAAAAACCTGAGGAATTAAAACCTTCTCAAGAGGATAAAAAAGAAGAAAAAAATTCCGGAAATAAAGATAAAAAAGTTAAAAAACCCGGTTTATCAGAAGCTTTCATGCAAAAAATAAGGCCGAGCAATAAAGCGGAATTAATAGAGCTGGCCTTTAATTCAGCGGGAAAACGTGATCCTTTCTCATACAGGGAAAGTAAATTCCGTCCTGCCGGGACAGGTCCGTCCCGGAAAGGGTTCTCGGCTGGGGACGACGGTTTACCCGCTCCTCCTTCTGTTGATGAGAAGCCGCGCAATTATGCCGAAATCAAGGGATTTTTCGGTAATAAGGTTATAGCTGATATAAACGGAATTACAGATTCCCTTGCAGCAGGCGAGAGCTTCGGAGGGATCAAGGTTCTCAGCGTAGACCAGGAAAACCTTACCTGCGAATTCATGATAAACGGCAAAAAGGTTATAAAAAAGATGAAACCGGTAAACAAGCCTGATAAAAACGTGGAAATCAAGTATTTATTTGATGAACCGACTGGATCATTGGGTTTAATAGAATAATCAAGATAAAAAGAGGTGCTTATGTTCTTTGTTAAATTTTTTTGGTTCAAAAAATTGTGGAAAAGGTCCCGCCGAATTGCTTTATTTGCAATGTCGGGGATATTATGTCTTTCCCTTATCCCATGCCAGCCGGCTGTTTCTATTAAAGAATTTGATATAGAAACCGTTAAGCAGGTTGAAGATGGTATGATTAGTGATATTGCAAAAAAGGACATAAGAAAAAGAGCTTATGATGCTTATAAAATGCAATATGAAGACGGAATAAGAATTGACAAGGAATATATGGACCTCGAATCAGGTTTTAGCGAGTTCCCTGAAACTGCAATGATCGACCTTACAATGAGAGATGTCGATGTTGCCTCTATTTTGAGAATCCTTGCCAAAGAAGGCGGAATGAACATTGTAATCGATGAAAGCGTTATGGGCTTTATCAGCGCGGAATTAAAAAACATTTCCCTTAATGATGCGATGCAAATTATTTTAACCAGCGAGGAACTTGAAGCCAGGGTTGCCAAGAATACGGTTTTTGTAGCTTCAAGGCCTTCCATGGCTAAAAAGGGCCTTAACAGAAGATATATAAAGACTTATAAGTTAAATAATTCAAATGCGGTCTATATAGCAAGTATTTTAAGGACAAGTATTTTTAATAAAGGTTATAAAGTAAACGAGTCCTCGGCAGAAGCAGATGCGCTACCGGCAATTCCCGCTGCCCCCGGAACTGCCGGTACGGAAACATCGCCTGCCGCTGCCGGTTCTTCAACAGGACAGAGTACTCTTCTCGGCGCAAATACAATCAAGGGCAAGGTTGAGACCCTTCAGCCAAGTGAAAACTTTGGTGATGCCGGAAAACTTGCAAGTACAATTAAAGTCCAGCACTATACGGCACAAACCTCTGATATACAGGTGGACAACAATGACGGTGGCGCTATTGTTATTCCTGATACAAGAACAAATTCACTGCTTGTTGCCGGGTTAAAAAGAGATATTCTCCTTGCTGAAGAAGCAATAAGATACCTTGATAAACCTTTAAAGCAGGTATCTATTGAAGTTTCCCTTATAGAGCTTAAAAATGTAAGAAGTAAAGACCTTGGCGTGAGCACCACTATTCAGGGCGGAAAGACCAGCGGCGGGTTTAACGCTGTTTCCGGAACTTTTGCAAATGATTACGGCTTCTCGTCAATTGCAAACCAGACAGGCATAACAGTCAGCACTATAAACAGCCTGGCTGATGAAGTAGCCTTTAAAATAAATGCCCTTATTGAAGAAGAAGAGGCAAAGCTGCTTGCTAACCCCAAAATCGTGGCCGTAAACGGAAGTGAGTCTCTTATCAAGATCACTGAGCAGGTCGTAAGCACTGTTGAGACAACTATTACAGATACAGCTATAACTTATGACGCCGAGCTTGCGGATGTCGGTATAGTACTGAATATTCTTCCTAAAATAGGAAATAACGGCTATATAACAATGAGGATCAGGCCTTCAATAACCAGCGCGCTTCCCCAGCAATTTATCGGGGAATTCGCTACGGGCGGCGGCGGCACTGATGCTGCTATTAAAGTAACCCCGATTTCCACACGGGAAGTTATTCTTCAGGATGTCAGGGTTAAATCAGGTGAAACCCTTGCTATTGCAGGACTGACCCAGGAAAATGAAGTGCTGAATTCAGGCAAGATACCTTTTTTAGGAGACCTTCCCCTGATCGGAAAATTATTTAGCGATAATGAGTTTGACCATGAAAAAACCGAGCTGATTATCCTGATTAGACCTATCATAATTGAAGATATCGCTTATAGCGACTTATAGCGCTAATTTGTAATTAAATTTGCCGTCATTGCGAGCCGTGGATCTTGTTATATATGGATATAATCGGGTTGCGAAGCAATCTTAATAGCGTTATAGCAAGCATAAAAATTGCTTGCTATAACGCGGACAGCACCGCCTGCTTCGCCCTTTACGAACCCTGATAGATTTTTAGAAATTCCATCCGGCTATCATTAGTTTTTAGCTAACTGGCGAGTCAGTTTAATTACATTTTTTTCAAAATTCCTTAAAATTTATAAAAAAAAAGCGGCTGCTGCATTAATGAGGCTATGCCCCAGCTAACTCAGAACCGCCGATTCCCTCCAAACTGGACGAGAGGAAATAAGCCCTGCAAAGCCGGGTCTACATTTCGTTTCGTTGTCCACTTCGCCTGCTTCGCAAGGACGTTTTAATGAATAAGGAGTTTTAAGTCAATCATATCAAGCCTTTTAGCTATTTAGTCCTCCATCTCCTTTTTCCACAGGCTAAATACCCCTGCTATCACTAACATCACAACCATAAAAACATCATACTTCACCAAAAACTTTAATATATGAATCACTGCAAAAATTATAACCGTCGTTAAAAACGGCCTTGTGATAA
>JANQEB010000235.1 GCA_028278605.1 Candidatus Gastranaerophilales bacterium | reverse complement strand
TTTTCACAAATTTTAATAACATGTCAAAATCCTCTTTTTACTTACTCTTACTAATATTTTGACACATTTTTAATATTTAGAATTGAATTGCCCTGCCTGCAATGCAGCTTGAAATTTTAACTTTTATGTAAGATAATTATCAATACAAAAATAACAGGGCATAGTAGCTCAGGTGGTCAGAGCGCGTGGCTCATACCCGCGAGGTCGCTGGTTCGAACCCAGCCTATGCTATAAAAAAAGATCGGAGGAACACCGATCTTTTTTTATAGCATACATCAAATACAAATCTACAGTTATAACGACTTCAATAAGCAGCTAACCCGAATTGCTAATTTTCTACTTGACTAAACCTGGGAAAAGTTTGTAAAGGGCAGGAAGAACAAGCAAAAGAACAACCTTAATACTGATTTTTAACACATAGCTAAAAGCTCCTTTAGGATTGAATTGTCAAGGCGGACTGTTTGGAAATTGACAATCTGTCTTGTTTTATAGATGGAATGGTCTTTAACCTTTTCCAGGTAAGCAAAAGCAAGCAAACATTGCCAAATAAATATCTCTTGAAGAGTTAAGCTGTGTTGCTGATAGCGATGTATTCCAACACAATGCTTTAATATTTTAAATATTTCCTCTACTTTCCACCGAAATTTATACTGCCTGACTATGTCTTGCATACCCCAGAGCATCCTGTTTGTTTCATAGAAACGATTTTTACGTCTAACCTATTTTTACAACTATTTCAAAAAATCAGTAACAGGGCATCAGGCTTTATTTATTCTTTTTATATGTATTTTTTAAGTGCTTATGTATGTTTTTCCATTTCTTTCTTTCAATTTGTGCTGCATTTTGACTTTGGCGATCTGATATATACTTTTGTTCCTTGAGCATTTTAAAATAATTTTCTAACCTCTTAGGATCAAGTAAACCTCCTTCTATTGCTTCTTTAACAGCGCAGCCCTTTTCATTTTGGTGTCTGCAGTCACTAAAATAACAATTTTTAGCCAGTTCTCCAATTTCGTCAAAGCAAGTACTAAGCCCATCTTCGGCATTCCATAACTGAAGTTCCCGCATTCCGGGAGTGTCGATAATAAGCCCACCTGATGATGAAACAAACATCTGGCGATGAGATGTTGTATGCTGTCCTTTATCAATGTTTTTGCGTAAATCCTTAACCGTTATTTTATTTTCACCTAAAAGGTTGTTAATAAGAGAAGACTTACCCGCACCGGATGAGCCGAGCAAAACAACAGTTTGCCCTTCTGTGCAATATTGGTTTAAAGCATCAATACCATCTTTTGAAATATTACTAACCAGGTGAATATTTACTCCAAAAGCTATAGCTTCAACTTCAGTGAGTTTAACTAAAGGGTCAGGGCATAAGTCAGATTTGGTAAGGATAATAACCGGATTGGCCCCGCTTTGCCAGACTAAGGATAGATATCTCTCAATACGCCTTAAGTTAAAATCATAATTTAAGGCGCAGACAATAAAAGCCGTATCAATATTTGCGGCGACTACCTGCTCTTTAATCTCGTTTCCTGCAATTTTTCTTGAAAACTTTGTTTTTTTCGGGAAAAGGGATTGAATTATTGCTTTATTTTCATTATCAATTAAATCAAATATTACCCAATCGCCCACCGCAGGGAAATCACAATGATTGTTAATGCAGGCATTTCGCAATTTGCCTGATATAGTTGCTGTTAATTCTCCATATTCTGAAAAAACTTTATAGCTGCTTTTATATTCACTGGAAATTCTACCAATTGAAGTATTTTCAGCCTGATAGTTTTTTAGATGCTCTTGAAAAAAAGCATTCCATCCTAATTTATTTAAATTCATTATAATGATTCCTCTATTTTTACTACAACACAGTAGTTGCAGAAGAATCACAAATTATATTTTGTTTTTTATGTGATAATCTGCAACCGGTTAAAATACAGTTATCACTACAATCTCTTTATTTAACAAAAAACACCTTTTATTTAATTTATATAATCATTATAGCTTGTCTTCTGTTAAATTCAAACTACTACTCTGTTAAATTAATTTTGTCCGTCATCCTGAGCCCACCCCACCCATGGTGGGGGGTGGCCGAAGGATCTCAGGTAATGAGATTCTTCGCCCGCCCC
>JANQEB010000234.1 GCA_028278605.1 Candidatus Gastranaerophilales bacterium | reverse complement strand
GGGTTTTGCAAAATGAATCCGGCGTAAATCGTTACAATATTTCGGCTTTGCAGAAAAAATTTGGTGTGGAATTTTTGAGTATAAGTTTTAATTTTTCAAAACTTTTTTGGTATAATATATAAAATTATATAAAGTATCTTTTATAAAAAAGTTATTTAAGTTTCAATAGATGTAAAGTATAGTAGGAGAGTGTTTTGGTAGGACTTAGATATAAAAAAGCTGACTTGCACGTTCATACCCCAGCATCAAATTGTTTTTATGAAGCAGACAAAAATATAACTCCAGAGGAATTTATTAATTATGCCATTAAACAAGGTATAGAGGTAATGGCAATAACTGACCATAATTCTGCAAAGTGGATTGATGATATAAAAAAAGCTGCTGTTGGGAAAGAAATAACTATATTCCCAGGAGTAGAGATTTCTGTTGATGAGAGCTTTCATGTAATTGGAATTTTTGATGTTAATAAAGATTCAAATCATGTTAATAATCTATTATTGTCAGGCTTAGGTTACAAATTAGAAGAACTCGGATGCTCTGATGTTCGTAAAAAAGATGCTTTAACTGTTATTGAAAAAATAATAGAATTTGAAGGAATATCTGTAATAGCACATATTGAGAGCAAAGTAGGTCCTTTTGAAAAACTTTCAAAGAATCCTATAAAACTAAAAACAATTCTTGAAAATAACAATTATATTGCAATAGAAACAGAAACAGGGATATTGCCAGACTTGTTTAAACAAAAACAAATAAAAAGAATTCCGGTCTGTTATAAAGCTTCAGACAATCCAGCTCCTGAAGATTTTTTGAAACACACCTATAGAAGTATTGGTTCGAAATATACTTACTTTAAACTTGATAAAATAGTTAACTCGAATTGCTAGATAACTCGAGTCGCGAATTAGCCCAAAACCAGGATATAACTATGCAACATTTGCCAAAAAATTATAGAGAATCGAAAAGAGGCGTAGCCTCTTTTCCACCTTTAGGGTGGTTGTGGGCGGGTTTTGGCAAATGTTGCATACATGCAATTCGCGACTCGAGTTAATTAGCAATTCGAGTTAATTTCTTAATTACTTTTGAAGATCACTATACAAGAATTAAATCATTATTGCACAGCGGCAAAACTAAGTGTAAACTTAGTATTATCGGCAATGATTAATTTTAGCAAAAAAGGATATGAGTTCTTTAGACCAGACAAGAAAAAATATTGCAGAGCTTATTTTTGATATTCTTGCTGAAAAAATAACTGTTAAGGATGCAATTCTGAAATTTCCCCGGGATATAGAAAATGAATCCATAGAATGTGCGCTGCATGCAATTTTGCATTTTGAGGCAGACGAGGATTACAGAAAAAGCGACCCGGAGTACTTTGAAGAACAAAAGGATTATCTTGAATATATAGCTAATTTATTCAGGCAGGGACAGGACTTGCCGGCTAACATTATTCAGGAATACAGGCAATATTATGAAACTCCCCCTGTAAGAAGTAAAAAAGGTATAATTAATACAATAAAGAATTTGTTCAGGCAAACTTTATAAATGGAATAGTCTTAATATGATGAATAAATCAAGAAAAAGCCAAAACCTTTGATATGATTAAAAAAATTTGTCAAAAATTTATAAAAAAGAGGCGGCGGCTTCGCCGCAGCCCTCCTTCAGGGTGGCTGCGGGTGGATTTTGACAAATTTTTCATTTTTGTAATTAACAATTGGAGCGGGAATAATTTTAAGATGATGAGTAACTCAAGAAAAAGCCAGAACCTTATTGAAGTTGTGATTATAATTCCCCTGTTGATAATACTTTTGCTGGCAATTATGGAATTTGCGGTGTTTCAGAGAAACGTGGCAACAGTTCAGGATATTGCGCTGGACGCCGCTGTAGCGGCTTCTAAATATTACGTGGATGAAGATATAACCCCCGGTAATCCTTTTAATGAGAATCCGGCGGTTGAAGCCGCTCTTAACATAGCATTAGACAGGATAAAAGTCCTTAACATTCCGGCTGGTGCAGCAGCAGTACAAAATATTAGTTTTAATGACCTGGGCCCTGGTTTTGGAAAAAGACCTTTTGCCCTTTATGAATTTTTCTCACAAAAAAAAGTAGAATATAACGGCCGGAATGAGCCGGTAATAATATTCACGGTTGATTATAGAGACCCTGTTAAAGAAGGCGTTTCAACGCAGTTGATTTATCATTACAGCCTTGTATTATTTGGCTTAAGGATTTGTTACTGGTCAGGACGGTGTATTACGGTTATTCCTGATACTGTGCAGATAAGCAGCACCCAGACAAAACAATATGTTCATTATTAGGGGGAACAATGGAGCAATGGTCAGAAAAACTTAATGTGCCGCTTCCGGATTGCGCCAAATGCGGAGTATGTTGTCTTTGCGCCACGCCTTCGGTTTCTTATAAAAAACTTCTGGAAAAAGCAGCAAAAGGCGATAAATTTGCCAGGGATTTTTTTTCAATATTTGTACCTTATAAAAATATTGATGAAGCCCGCAAAATTTCCGGGGAAATTGTGGATAAAACCATAAAGTCCTGTGAGGATGGGACAAATGATATTCCTGTTGAGGAACTGGTTTTCTATAGATGCAGGCATTACCACTTTACGGAAAAATGCCTGGTTTATGAAAACAGACCTGAGCTTTGCAGGTTTTTTCCCGATTCTCCTTTTACTATTTTGCATGAAAACTGTGCTTTTTATAATTGGGCAAAAGAATGCAAAAAAAACTATAATAAATTAAAGGACAAAATAGAAAAGTTAAAGGAATGTAAAAAGGAATTGGAAAATATGAAAGAGCAAAAGAGACTTGAGGAGCTTTACCGGAGGATAAAAACCCTCAAAGATGATAAATACAAGTTTATGATGCTTGTCCCTTCATTATGCATTGTTTCCCCGGCAAGTTCCTGGTTGCGCAAACCCGGTTCATAGCAGGAATTTATTGATTTATTCGGTAATCACATTGTATTTTGATATAATTAAACCACTATGAAAATGGTTGATTTAATAAATAGCAAGCGCTCAGGCGCCTCTCATAGCGAGGAAGAGATTAATTTCATAATTAACGGCATGCTTAACGGCAGTATACCGGATTACCAGGCTTCTGCCTGGCTGATGAGCGTGTGTTTCCGGGGGATGTCTTTTGATGAAAGTTCAGCCCTCACGCAGGCAATAGCTAAATCCGGAGATCTTCTTGATTTAAGTTCCCTGGGAAGCTGCATAATTGACAAACACAGCACAGGCGGGGTTGGAGACAAGACAACGTTAATCATGGTCCCGCTGCTGGCTGCTGCCGGAATCCCTATAGCCAAGTTTTCCGGGAAAGGGCTGGGTTTTACCGGCGGGACCATAGACAAGCTTGAGGCAATTCCGGGTTTCAGGACATCTTTAACTATTGAGGAATTCCTGGGGCAGGTAAAGGAAATTAATGCGGCTATAGCTTCGCAGACAGGAAATTTCACTCCTGCTGATAAGAAATTATACGCGCTCAGGGATGTTACAGCTACCGTTGATAGTATTGCGCTTATAGCTTCTTCTGTTATGTCGAAAAAAATCGCAGCAGGCGCAAATATCATAGTTCTTGATGTCAAATGCGGCAGCGGGGCCTTTATGCAAAGCCTCGAAAAAGCCAGGGAACTTGCCCAAACAATGGTAGAAATTGGCAAAAGGTCAGATAGAATAATGAGCGCCGTTATCACATCAATGGATCAGCCGCTTGGAAATGTCATCGGAAATGGTATAGAGGTTTTTGAATCAATACAAACACTTAAAAACCGGGGACCGGATGATTTAAAAGAATTATGCCTGTATCTTGGCGGAATTGGCCTGGTTAAAGCCGGAAAGGCCAAAAACATTGATGAAGCAAAAAAACACCTGGGTAAATTCCTGGAAAACGGCAGCGCATACCAGAAATTCCTGGAAATGGTGAAATATCAGGGCGGGGATATTGATTACATTGAAAACCCGCAAAAACTTTATACAACTGAGTTTGCTTTTGAGCTGAAAGCTGAGGGTTCCGGATATGTGGAAAAACTTGATGCACTAACTGTTGCTAATGCCGCAAAACTGCTCGGTACAGGCAGGGATAAAAAAGATGACCTGATAAGTTACAATACAGGGGTATTTTTAAATAAAAAAATAGGGGATAAGGTTTACAAAGGTGATCTCCTGGCGAAAATTTATGCTAATTCCATAGAAGATGGAAAAAAGGCCAGGGTAATACTCGCTAAAGCTTATGTTTTAGCTAAAAACCAGGTTAAGCCCCCGGAGTTGATTATTGACGCTATTTAACCTCAATGACGGGTTAAAAATTTGGTAGTGGTATTTTTTGACGTGGCGTCATTGCGAGGAGTGAAACGACGAAGCAATCCACTTGAGTCTACCTGGTGATGGATTGCTTCGCCCGCCCC
>JANQEB010000216.1 GCA_028278605.1 Candidatus Gastranaerophilales bacterium | reverse complement strand
GAATATTCCCCAAAAAGCAGTGAAAGTGTCATTTATTTGGCAATGTTACATTTAATGCTTAGACGATTAGCAAGGTAAAGAACTTTTCAGATGACCTCTTAACTATGCACTAGAACCTATCCTGGAATAAGCAATAAGCGGCAATAGCTTAGTCGGGGCTTGCTCCTCAGCGCAATGAGAGGTGTTTATTTTTAAAAGAATCTTTTTTCATATTTTTATTCTAAAATTTAAATTAGTAAACAAACAATTTTATAATGAAAGATTAATATATATATGCTTCAGGCTGGAATCGTAGGACTGCCAAACGTTGGAAAATCAACATTATTTAATGCCCTGACTGCTTCAGGTAAGGCAGAGGCGGCTAATTACCCGTTTTGCACAATTGAACCTAACAGGGGAATCGTAATAGTGCCTGATGAGCGGCTTGATGAGCTGGCAAAGCTTGTAAACCCCAGGGAAACAGTTCCAACTGCAATTGAATTTTGTGATATAGCAGGGCTTGTCAAAGGCGCAAGCAAGGGAGAAGGTCTTGGCAACCGCTTTCTGGCAAATATCAGGGAGGTTGACGCGATTATACACATCGTAAGATGCTTTATTGACGACAATATAGTCCACGTTTCAGCGACGCCTGACCCTATCAGCGATATAGAGATAATTAACCTTGAACTTGCGCTGGCTGACCTTGCTACAGTTGAAAAACGAAAAGAACGCATCCTGAAAAGTGTTAAAGCAAGGGACAAAGAGGCAATTTTAGAAGACAAGGTTCTTAATAAGCTGATAGAAATTTTAAACCATGGCAAGCCGTTTTCAATTGATATATTTGAAAAAGATGAAGTTAATTTTGTGAAAAACCTTCATTTACTGACTGTAAAACCTGTAATTTACCTGATAAATGTTTCTGAGCAAAACATTACGGGTGAAGATAACCCCATGGTTGATAAAGTAAGGGAATATGCAAAAACCCACAATGCGGAAGTTACTGTAATAAGCGCTCAACTTGAATCAGAACTGGTTTCTTTAGGACAAGAAGAAGCAAAAGAGTATCTTCAGGATCTTGGGATTCAGGATACAGGAGCGGAAAAGATGATTAAAAAGGTATATGGGCTTTTACAGCTTAGAACATTCTTTACCGCCGGGGAAAAAGAGGTTAAGGCATGGACAATTCAGTCCGGCACCAAAGCACCACAGGCAGCCGGAACTATTCACACGGATTTTGAAAAAGGGTTTATACGCGCTGAGGTTACAGGTTATCATGACTTTGTTGACTGCGGGTCATACGCTGCTGCAAGGGAAAAAGGGGTTACTCGCCTTGAAGGCAAGGAATACGTGATTCAAGACGGGGATATAGTTCACTTCCGTTTTGCGGTTTAGCGGTTTTTTATTTCCTCTAAGCTGTCTGCGCCGAACTTTTCCAGCAGAGCCTGAGTTAGAACTATAGAGAGCATTGCTTCTCCTACGACGCTTGCCGCGGGAACAGCGCATACATCAGAGCGCTCGTAATGAGCCGCATGTTCTTTGCCCGTGGAGATATCAACTGAGTTCAGCGGCTTTTTCATGGTGGGGATAGGCTTCATGGCTGCTCTTACGATGATTGGCATCCCATTTGACATTCCGCCTTCTATTCCGCCTGCTTTATTGGTTTTTCGGGAATAAACGCCGGCAGTTTCACCGGGAAATATCTCGTCATGCATCTTTGAACCTGGAACTTTTCCAGCTTCTTCGGCTGCGCCTATACCTACGGATTTTATCGCGGGAATACTCATTACCGCCTGCGCAATCTGCCCGTCAAGACGCCTATCCCAGTGTACGTAACTTCCCAGCCCAACAGGAGTATTTAATGCAATAACTTCAAAAATGCCGCCTAAAGTATCTCCTTCGTCTTTAGCAAAATCAATAGCCAGCTTCATCTGCTCATAAGCATCTTTATCAGCACACCTTAAGTCAGAATTCTCTGCTTCTCGCCTAATCATAGTGTAATCATCAGGCAAATTGCCTGAATTAACTTCAACCGGGCCAATCCGGAGAACATGGCTAAAAATTTCAATCCCGAATTCCTTGAGGATTTGCCGGGCAAAAGCTCCTACAGCAACTCTTATAGCTGTTTCCCTTGCGCTTGATCTTTCCAGGACATCTCTTATATCCTTATGACGGTACTTTATAGAACCGGCAAGGTCTGCATGGCCCGGTCTTACGTGTGTAATTCTTTTTTCATCAACGAGTTTTCCGATTTGCCGGTTTTGCATATCAACAGGCTCAACTGACATAGGCATTATCCAGTTTTCCCAGTCTTTATTTTCTATCACCAGTGTAACCGGCGCGCCTGTAGTCAGGCCATGTCTTACGCCGGAATTGATTATTACTTTGTCTTTTTCTATTTTCATCCTTCCACCGCGGCCATAGCCCTGCTGCCTCCGGGCAAGCCAGGCATTTATCTGCTCTATGGAAATTTTTACGCCTGAGGGCACTCCTTCAATTATAGCTGTAAGGCATTTGCCGTGAGACTCTCCAGCTGTTAAAAATCTAAAAACCATTAACTAAACCTCTTTGGTGGATTAACTCTGTAATTATAACTTAAATTTTTGCGAACCAGAATGAATTCTTAAACTTAAATATTGTTTCAAGTATAATTTTTACAATGAATAATAGCTATAAAAAAGTCGTGTTTAAAAGGTAAAAAATTATGACTGACAAATATCTGCTTGAAATCGGCACAGAGGAACTACCTTATAAATTTATTCTATCGGGTCTTAAACAGCTTAAAGAGCTATTTTCATCTTCGTTAAAGGAAAACCGGGTGGAATTTGAGAATATAAAGACTTATGGAACGCCAAGAAGGCTTTGTATAATAATAGAAGGCTTATCGGAAGCGCAACCTGACCTTATAAAAGAGATAAAAGGACCGCCGGCAAGGATTGCCTTTGATGAAAGCGGAAACTTAACACAGGCCGGACTCGGTTTTGCGAAAAAACAGGGGTTAAGCCCCGATACCCTTGGTAAAAAGACAATAGATAATACTGAATACCTCTGGGCTTGCGTAAAAGAAGAAGGAAAGCCTACGGAAGATGTCCTGAAAACAATTATTCCGGAGCTGGTTTTGAAGCTGCAGGGGCCGTATTTTATGAGGTGGGGCGACTTTGATATCAGGTTTTCCCGCCCAATCCGCTGGCTGGTATCTATTCTTGGCGATAAAGAAGTGAAAATCAACCTGGAAAACGTTGAATCCAGCAGGGAATCATGGGGGCACAGGTTTTCCGAGCCTATGAAAACACAGGTCCAGTTTCCTGATACATATATTGACGATCTTTACAGTGTAAAAGTAATTGCTGATGTAACCAAAAGGCAGCAAGAAGTTGAAAAACAAATTCAGGAAGCAGCTAAGTCCAAAAGCGGAGTTGCAAAAATTAATCCTGAGCTGCTAAAAGAAGTTACTAACCTGGTTGAATGGCCGACACCTGTCATAGGAAACTTTGACCGGAAGTATCTTGAGGTTACGCAGGATGTTATAGTCTCTGTCCTGGCATACCATCAAAGGTATTTCCCCATCTATGACCCGCAGGGCAGGCTTTTAAACTACTTTATAACCATAGCAAACCACGATGAAACCAATATTGAAAACATAAGGCGCGGAAATGAAAAGGTAGTTAAAGCCCGGCTTGATGACGCGATTTTTTTCTACAAAGAAGACACGAAAAAGCCTCTGGAATCCAGGGTTGAAGAGCTAAAAGGCGTTACTTTCCAGAAGGGACTGGGCACAGTTTATGATAAAGTTCTAAGAATCCGTGATTTATCAGCTTTTATCTCGGATGAGCTTGGGTTAGCCCCGGATATGAAAGAAAAAATCAGTAGAACAGCGTTTCTTTGCAAGGCTGACCTGGTTACAAACCTTGTCCGGGAATTCACGGAGCTGCAAGGCATAATCGGCGAGGATTACGCAAGGCTGAACAATGAGCATGAGCTTGTTTTTGCTGGGATAAAAGAGCATTATATGCCGATTTCTGCTGAGGGCGGGCTTGCTCAAACTCAAACCGGCCAGGTTACAGGTATTGCAGATAAAATTGACACCATATGCGGAGTGTTTGCCCTCGGCAAAATTCCCACGGGTTCTGCTGATCCTCTTGGCTTGAGGCGGGCAGCTTTAGGGGTTATTAATACCCTGATTCAGAAAAATATCCGGCTTGATCTTGCTAAAATCGTTGAAAAAGCTGTTTCTGTACAGCCTGTGGCTATTGAAGATCCCGGCAAACTTGCTAAAGAGGTAAAAGACTTTATAGTGCAAAGGTTTAGGATTTTACTGACAGAGAAATACAAATATGACCTGGTTGATGCTGTTCTTGAGGCAAAAGAACCGCTTTTTGACCTGGAAGATGTGCTAAAAAGACTCGAAATAATTTCAGGACTGGTTAATAAGGATTCCTATAAGGAATTTCACGAGTCAGCAAACAGGATTCAGCGGATTATAAAAGGGCATGAGACAACAGGAATTGTTGATGAGTCCCTGCTAAAAGACGAAGCTGAACTGAAATTATGGATGCAGGCAAAAACCTTAAATCAAGAGGCAAGCTATGAAGAACTTACACAAAAACTGGAGGAGCTAATTCCTTATATAGAAGCCTTCTTTGACAATGTACTTGTCATGGATAAAGACGAGCAAATAAAACAAAACCGTATAAACCTGCTGGCAAACCTTAACCATGGGTTTATGAGGATAGCGGACTTTGGGAAGGTAGTTTTTTAGGATTGCGCTTTACAATTAGACCTGTAATGATTGTGGAAATATAATAAAAATGACTAAAAAAGCTATAGAAGAAAAGATCAAAAATCATATTGAATTAAGAAAGCCTCTCTGGACAATACTGATAGTGTTAACAGGAAGTTTGATGCCTCTGTTATTCGATTTGAACAACCCGATAAAACTTGGATTGCTTATATTAGGTGTTACTTTGGACGTTTTTATATTTAATTCAATATGTGAGCATAATAAAATCATAGAAAGGTTAATTAAACAACTGGAGGAAAAAAATAAATGACTATCAATGAAATAATCGGTGTTATAGGTATTTTGATCTTATTTTTTGGATTAATTAAAGTTATCCGCAGCACAACCCACCCCTGTATAAAGGATGATTGCGGTAAATAAAATGGACACGATATTATCAAAAAAATTAGGGCTAATTGCAGGTGATGGGGAGCTCCCCGTACGGTTTGCGGAATCAGCAGCCAGTCAGGGCTTTGAAGTTGTTACTATTTCAGTTACGCCTACCAATACCGGAAAACTAAAATCAGTATGTAATAAGGTCTTCTCCAAGGGACCCGGCGAAGTTCAGGCCATGATCGATATCATGAAAGGCCAGGGGGTAAACCAGGTTACGTTCCTCGGCAAAGTCCATAAAGGGCTGCTGTTCAGGCCGATTCTTGATTCACGGGCTTTAAAAATGATGAAAGACGTTAAAAGGCTCAATGACGACGCTGTTATGCTAAAAATAGTAAGCGAACTAGAGGGTGAAAACATCAGCGTGCTTGACCAGACAATATTTTTAAAAGAATTTTTCCCTAAAAAAGGCCTCATAGGAAAAATTGAGCCTACTAAAAACCAGCTTAACGATATTGAATACGGGTTCCAAATTGCAAAAGAAATCGCAAGGATTGACCTGGGCCAGTCTGTAGTTGTCCAGGACAAGATGGTCCTTGCGGTCGAAACCATAGAAGGTACTGATAAGACCATTGAAAGAGGTTGTAAAATGGGCAGTAAAGGTGCAGTTGTTGTTAAAGTGAGCAAGCCCGGGCAGGATAAAAGGTTTGATGTGCCGGCAGTCGGCTTAAAGACAATACAAATAATGAAAAAACACGGCGCAAAGGTTCTGGCCATTGAAGCTAACGAGACATTTGCAGTGGAAATTGATAAAATGATTGAGTTTGCTAATAAACATAAAATGGTATTTATTGCGGTATAGTACATGAAAGAATCTAAAAAGATATTTATAGTAACAGGCGAGCACTCAGGGGATTTTCATGCCTCTTTTATAGTGAAGGAGCTAAGAAGGACAAACCCAAATATTGAGATTGAAGCTATAGGCGGGCAAAGCTTGAAAGAAGAAGGGGTAAAACTCTTCTGTGATCACAGTAAAATGGCTGTGGTCGGGCTTGATGCGATAAAAAGCCTGTTCAGTCATATAATGCTCGGCAAAGACCTTGTAAATTACCTGGTAAAATACTATAAACCCGATATTGTTCTTCTTATTGATTACGGCGGGTTTAATCTCAGGATTGCAAAGGAGCTAAAAAACAGGGGAATAGAGGTTTTCTACTATATTTCCCCGCAGGTATGGGCCAGCAGAAAAAACAGGATGAATATTATAAAAAAATATATTTCAAAAATAATGCTTATTTTCCCGTTTGAAGAGGGTTTATACAAACAAAAAGGAGTAAATGCGGAATATGTAGGTCATCCTCTGATTTCGCAACTGCCTGACCCGCCTGACCGCAATGAATTTATGAAGAAAAACGCTCTTGACCCTTATAAAAAGATCGTTGGAATTTTCCCGGGCAGCAGAAAAATGGAAATAAACTATCTCTTGCCGGTTTTTCTTGAAACTGCCTGTCATATAAAGACGCATTCTAAAAAAGTCCAGTTCTGCATTGCCCAGGCCTCAAACTTGCCGGACAGCCTTTTTGATAAGCACATAAAAGAATTTGCAATAGTGAATGACCTGGATATAAAAGTTTTAAAACGTCAGAACCATGCACTTCTTGCGAACTCAGACGCGGCAATCGTGGCCTCCGGAAGCATTACCCTTGAAGCCGCGCTCTACAACACACCAATAATAATAAGCTACAAGGCTCCTTCCGTTGCTTACGCGGTTTATCTTCTTGTAAGGTACATAAAGTTTGCCGCGCTGCCTAATATCATTGCCGGCAAGGAAATTGTAAAAGAATTCATCCAGCATAAGGCAAAACCAAATCTTATGGCCAATGAAATCCTTGCTCTTCTTCACGATGAGGAAAAAAGAAACAAAATGGTCTTTGAAATGAGCAAAATAAGGGAACAACTCGGTGAGAAAATTGCCTCACAAGAAGTTGCCAGGATCATAAACAATCATTTATACGCAAAACCTGCCGGGCCGGAAGCGGAGGCACGTTTGCCATGAAGATAAAGTATGAGGTAATTTCCGCATTAGCTGCCGGAGGGCTAAATTTTCTTGACCGGGCAAACCATTTTGAACCGCATAACTTTAAACAAGAAGACCAGCCTGCAATTTATGCTATATGGCATGGCATGCAGTATTGTCTTGGCGGAATTCCAGACAGAAAAAATGTATACATCCTTATAAGCAAAAGCAGAGACGGTGAGATCATAGCTTATACTGTCAAGAAAATCGGGTTTTCTACAGTCAGGGGGTCTATGGGCAGGGGCGGGACCAAAGCTACACTTGAGATTATCAGGATTCTTGGGGAAGGCAAAAACGTTGCTTACACGGTAGACGGGCCTAAAGGACCGGGCCATAAGGCAAAAATAGGCGTGGTAAGAATAGCCCAGATGTCAGGAAAGCCTATTATCCCTGTAAACTCAAACTCAACTTTCAGATACATTTTTTCTTCCTGGGACCAATACCAGATACCGCTCCCGTTTTCTAAGATGCCGCTTGTATTCGGGGACCCTATCTACGTGCCCGGGGACGCTTCTGACGAGGAACTTGAGCAATACAGGCTCAAAGTGGAAAATGAACTTTTCAGGCTGAGAGAAGAAGCTACCAGTAAGCTTTAATAATTTCATTAAGCAAATGTTGTCATAAATTTTTTACCCACTTGCCATAGATAGTATAATTAATTAAGATATTTAGCTTATTTTGGAGAAAAAATTGAATAAAAAGTGGGATATTATAGTTGCAGGCGGCGGCCTTTCAGGGGTTGCAGCGGCTGTGGCAGCAGCAAGAAAAGATTGCAGCGTTCTTTTAATTGAAAAAAACGGATTCCTGGGAGGATGCGCAACCGCCTCTCTTGTAACACCAATGATGAAAAACAATGACGCAAAAGGCAACCCGCTTAACAGGGGTTTATATGAAGAAATTCTTAAAAGGCTGGCAAAAACCGGGAATTCAGCAAAGCATCCTGACGGAAACCCGGGCTGGTTTAACCCGGAGGAAATGAAATTTTTACTGGACCGGCTATGCGAGGAAAACAATGTAAACTTATTATTTGACACCCGGCTAATAGGAGTTAAAAGGGAAGACGGGCATATTAAAGCGATCAATTGCATAAATAAGGGTGGAGTCCAGCAGTATGGGGGGGATTATTATATTGACGCAACCGGGGACGCGGACCTGGCGTTTTATGCCGGGGTTCCCTGCGATACAGGAGAGCACCAGTCGCTTACTCTCAGGTTTAATATGGATAATGTCAATATCTTCAAATTCAGCAAGTGGTTAATTGATATAGAGCCTGAAATGACTTTTTCCTCCGTTGAATATGGAGATTGTAATACTATATTGCTGACAACAGCGCATACTTCAGAAGATGTCGGCTGGAAACTCAGGCCATATTTTAGGCTTGCAGTCAGAGACGGTGTTATAAAACCTGAAGATGCCGAGTACTTCCAGATTTTCACTATACCGGGACAAAGAAACGCCATAGCTTTTAATTGTCCGAGGATTTATTCTCAAAAACCCCTTGATCCGCTTGACCCCTGGGATATTTCCTATGCATATGTGCAGGGAAGAAAACAGATAAAAAGACTGGAAAATTTCTGTAAAACTTACTTACCGGGATTTGAGGGCGCCTATATTTCCCAAATTGCTCCCTGTCTCGGCATCAGGGAATCAAGAAGGATAGAAGGTGTTAACAAGCTCTTTGAAGAAGATATTTTAGAAAGTAAAAAATACAAAGGAGCAGCAGCAAGTTCAAATTATCCTATAGATATTCACGGAAACAGTAAACAAGGAAACGAATTAACAGAGCTTTTAAAAAATGATTACTATGATATTCCTATAGGCAGCCTTATTCCCCAGCATGTATCAAACCTTATGGTTGTAGGAAAAGCTCTTTCAGCTACATTTAAAGCCCAATCCTCCGCCAGAATCCAGCCAAATTGTATTGCAATGGGCGAATCAGCCGGAAATTACTGGGCAAAAAGAATAAAAATTTAAGGAAAATATAATGAAAAATAATGTTTTAATGAATGCAATAGCGCCTCATCCCCCAATAATCATACCGGAAGTGGGCGGGGCCGAGTTAAGAAAAGTCGAAAAAACCGTAACTGCCCTGAAAAAACTGTGCAATGAAATAGTAGGTCTAAACCCTGATACAGTTGTGATTTTAACACCGCATTCATCATTGAACCCGTATTTTTTTAACGTTTTTTCCGGCGAGACAATCAGGGGGAATTTCGCAAAATTCAGGGCGCCGGAGGTTACATTGGAATTTGACAATGACCCTGAGTTTATAGATGAGCTTAATATTCAAATTAAAAAGGATTTAGGCAGGCTTAACAGACTTCCTGCAGGTGTGCCGCTTGATCATGGGTCAGGTGTTCCCCTGTATTACCTTGATAAAGCAGGCTATAAAAACAAAGTCGTGGTTATAAACTACACTGCATTAGGAAAAAAAGAGCATAATATTTTTGGCAAAAAAATCTCTGAAACAGCTCAAAACCTGGGTAGAAAGATTGTTTTTATTGCCAGTGGGGACCTTAGCCATAAATTAATTCCCGAAGCTCCTGCCGGGTTTGATGAAAAGGCGCATGAGTTTGATGATTTGATTGTAAAAAGTATTAGAAACGGAAATTATGGTGCGATTATGGATATAACTCCCGGCTTAAGGCAAACAGCCGGGGAATGCGGGTATAATTCGCTTATGGTTGCTTTTGGGCTTATCGGCTGTGAACCGTTGAATAACGAGGTTATCTCCTATGAAGCTCCTTTTGGTGTAGGATATATAGTAGCAAAATTATAAAGTAACGGTGATTTATGAGACCGGAAAAACTTGCGAGATTGATTATTGAAAGCCATATAAAAAACGACGGGGAACCGGAAATTCCTGACATGCTCACAGGCGTTGAAATTGAAAAAGCAGGCGCATTTGTTTCCATCAAGACAATTGACGGTGATTTAAGAGGGTGTATAGGTACTATACTTGCAACAGAGGATTCTGTAATACAGGAAATTAAAAATAACGCTATATCCTCAGCAACACGAGACCCAAGATTCCCGCCCGTCCGGGAAGTTGAACTAAAAAACCTCAAGTATTCAGTCGATATTTTGCATGCGCCGGAGCGGATAAAGAGTCTTGCAGAGCTTGACCCGTTTATATACGGAATCATAGTTTCATCTGATTCCGGCAGGCAGGCTTTGCTTTTACCGGACCTTGAAGGACTTGATACCGTGGAAAAACAGTTAACTGCCTGTATGCGAAAGGCCATAATTTCTATGGATGAGAAGATTTCAATCCAGCGCTTTAAAGTAGACAGGTACTCCGAGTAACCCTTTAAAGTAGTTATATGGGCCTGTTTATGAAGCCTCCCGGCTTTTTTCCAGTTTCTCAATACAATAGGCCAATTTACACATTGCGTCATTGTTGTGGAATTTTGAAGAGCGCAAAATCCCGCCTGTATGAAAACCTCCTAAATCTCCTTCATCAGATAATTTTTCCAGGGCTATTCTGGTTGTTGAGTAAATGGCTATC
>JANQEB010000215.1 GCA_028278605.1 Candidatus Gastranaerophilales bacterium | reverse complement strand
CAATACATAACGCTCAAGATTGATTTCCTCCCTTTAGCTACATTATGCTTCAGGGAAGATAATCTTTTTACTACGGTTTTTTATTCAAAAAGTTCTACTTACAATATTACCCACTACCAAAAACATTACCTGCTTCTTTTAAAAAAGGCTGGCATGGTTTATTTGTTTGAAATATAATTTAAAACTATACTAAAATGAGTTAGTTTCCGTTAAATCGGGCATGAATGAGGCCAGGCTCCCGCTAATGCCCGCAAAGCCCGACATAACGGAAACGTCGCTCCTGCTTCGCCATACCGATTTATGAATATTATTTTCATTTAACGGTTATTTATTGAAATCGGTATATCTATCTGCTCCCGGTTTATACAAGGGTAAGAATCAAAAAATCGTTGCCATAATAATATTTTTAAGGAGAAAACAATGTCTAAAAGCGCTCTAACTGCAAAAAAACGTGATAACTCAAAAAACCCCAGACAACTAAGAAGCTCAGGTAAGCTTCCTGCTACTCTTTACGGAAAAGACACGGAATCAATTTCACTGGAGCTTGACGCAAAAGAATTTGCAATTGCGTATAAAAAAGACAAAAACGCTATTTTCACATTAAGTATTGATAAAGACTCCTATGACTCCATAGTTAAAAAGGTTCAGAGAGAAACTTTAAAAGACAGTCTTTTAAACGTGGAATTTCAGAGGATAAGAAGCGACGCAACAGTTAAGATGATTGTTCCTCTGGAAATAGTTGGTGTTTCACCGGCAGTAAAAGCAGGAGGAACCCTTTCATCAGACTTAACAGAGATAGAAGTAGAATGCCTGCCTGCAAATATCCCTTCTATAATCCAGGTAGACATTTCAGTGCTGGAAAATCTTGATGAATCAATTACTTTAGCTGATGTAAAATACCCGCAGGGGGTTCAGCCTACAGGAACACCTGAAACACCGGTACTAAGGGTAAGCGCTCCAACATCAGCTGAACCTGAAGTTTCTGAGGAAGAAGGTGCAGAAGCAGTTGCGGCTACAGCAGAAGAAGCAGCTAAAGAATAATTTCCGGCCTGCCATTGCGAGGAGAGCTGAAAGCCAGGAATCCGTCCTGAGGAGCGGAGCAACGTGAGGACTACTCAGGATGACAATTCGATAAAATATCTCACAAGGGACAAAATAGATGATCTGTCCAAAATGTAAGGAAAAAAATACAGCAGAAGCCAGGGTTTGCACTAACTGCGGCCTTAAGCTAAAAACTGTATGCCCAAGGTGTAAGACCCCAAACAAACTGGGCCAGGCTAAATGCACAAACTGTAACCTGACCCTTATCAGGTTTTGTCCTGCATGTAGAGCCCCGAATTTCCCCAATGTAGAAAACTGTCGCAAATGCGGCGCTGAAATTCGCAAAAAACCGCCTGCTTCCAAGAAAACAAACCTCAAAAAACCGGCAGCTGAAACTCAACCTCCTGAAAAACCGGTTGTGGAACCCGGGTCTTCAAAAGAACCTGCTCAGGACCGGGAAATTATTCAGGAAACCGTTAAAGAGCCCGGGCAAAAAAAAGTTGCCCGAAGTGATGTTGCAAAAGAACAGGCCCCGCCTCAAGAACAGGCCTCTCCGCCGCCGCAAGCTCCTCCTTCTGAGCAGGAGACCCCGTCCCGGGAAGAAATTAAACCGGATGTTAACCTTCAGGATAACTTTAAAATGGAATTAGCACGAAATGATGCGGCCATACTTATCCAGGAAATGCTGGTCAAGTCTGATAAAGGTTACCTGCTAGGGCTATGCGGGCCTAATGGTATTGGAAAATCCATGATCACTTCATCCCTGACAAGAAACGTAAAGGATAAACAATTAATATGGCTGGTCGGACAGAGTGAACCCTGTAGAAAAAATATTCCTTACGCGTTTTTTAAAGATGTGATCTGCACCCTTTTTGGTGTTCCTTTAACTGATAACACAGACCATGAGCTGACAAAAAGCCAGCTAAAGAAGACTTTTGAGGAAAACCTGGGAATAACTGATGAAAAAGTTTTAAATGTTGTTTTCAGAATTGTCTTAAACGACTATAAAGAATGCGCGGAAACCCTGGAAGAAAACCAGCGGGTAATTCAAGAATCAATTCTAAAAATTATAAACGCCCTGCGGAGTAAAGCTCCAATTGTACTTGTAGCAGAGGATTTTGAGTATATTGATAAAGCTTCTTTTGACTGTATTAAATTTTTGCTCAAAAACGGCTTTCTGGAAAACAAAAACTTTATGATAATTAATCATAACCACACGACAAATCTTGCAAAACTCTTCCCGGAAGAAGTTTCAGCTAAAAAATTCCTGCTTATAATGCTCAAATACCTGACTAACGATGAATTAAACAGAATTCTTCTTAGTATGATGAATGACCAGGATATTATACCTGAGGGGTTGAAATACAAAATTTTCAAGCAATCCAAAGGCCTGCCCATATATGTTGAACAGGCTTTATGGTATCTGTTCCAGGCGGGAGCAATTTATATGGATGAGAAAAGCTTGAAATTTAATCCGCAGTTCAAAGATATAGATATAATTCCTGATTTTACAGAGCTTATCAGCCACAGGCTGGAAATGATTGAAAAACTCTCCCCGGAAGCTGAAAGAGTTATTTTTACGGCAGCTGTTTACGGGTTTAAGTTTTTGCCGGGCTTAATCCATATGGTAGCCGAAGTTGAAGAACAAAAAATGCAGGAAATTCTTCAAAATCTTGTAAATAGCGGAATTTTTGCTGTTATTGACCAGCAGGCCCTCGCGTTTAAACATATCAACCTGTGGCAAACAGTATTTGAAAGAGCAATTAATCAGGAAAAAATCGCTCAAATCAGCGCAAAAATGCTGTCAGTCCTGCATAATGACGCTTCAATAAATAGCGCTTTCCTTGCCAGGCTGGCAGATTACGCCGGCAATAGGGAAAACATGATTTTATACTGCAATAATGCGGTACAGGAATCTTTATGCCTGGGCGACCGGCTTACTTATACCGATAACCAGATGAAAGTATACGAAAGAATACCTGAGTCCAACCTTTCTGAAGAAGAAAAACAGGCCGCAAAACTTAATATAAGCGAGCAAATAGGAAAAATAAACTATGAACTGAACCCGTCAATTGCCATAAAACACCTTACTAATAATATTGATCATTACATAGAGCTGGGAGACAGCGTAAAACTTATTGAACTTATCGGTTACCTCTCAAAGAGCTATGAGTTAATGGGTGATTTTACAGGGGTCCTTGAATGTGCGGAAAAAGCTGCCGCCTTAACAAAAAAGCCTGAAAAATCTCCTGAGGTCATGCTGCTTGGTTTTTCCGGAATGGACGCTAATTATAATCTCGGCAGGCTCCAGGAGGCAATAATATGCGCTCAGGATGAATTATTACCGTTTTTAGACAGGGCAATTTCAAAGAATGAGACTCTTCCGGGGTTAAGCATTGATGAGCTTAAGACAATTGAATATGAAACAGAACTAATCCTGGCAAAGTCCCTTACATTCCAGGGAAATAAGCAGGCAATAGAAGTATTAAACAAAATAGCAACAAGGGCTGAAAAAGAAAATCAGCAGGAATACCTGCTTAAATCTATACTATGGCAGGCATTATTCTCGATTATTCAGGGAAATCTCAGGACCTGCCATAATTTTTTAGAAAGTATTGAAGAAAAAGGGCTTTCTGTTAATAAATTAAGCGAAACCAAGTTACTATGGCTGTTTATATCTATTCTTTCTAATATGATGTCAGGCAATTTTGAACAGGCAAGAAACACCTGTTATTCAACCTTATCACTTGCCAAGGAGACCAGGAATTACAATCTCTTTGCTATTTTAAAATTGCTAAGCGGGTATTTCTACCAGTATTTCCAGTATTATAAAAATGCAATAACCATTTATGAAGAAACAGCAAATTATTGCTCAGAGAGCAAAATGGCTACAGGCGCGCTTTATGCCTGGTATTTTGCGGCAGAAGCTGAATTGCAAACAGGAAATCCTGATAAGGCAAAGGAAATAGCTGAAAAAGCAATTGATGTTTCCCAGAAGCCCAATATAAACAATTTCCCGGTAACAATACTATTATCCAGGCTGCTTGCAGAGATAAAAATTATAAAAGGAGACTTTGAGGGAGCGCAGATTAACATAGAAAGCGCATTAAACCTGGCTGAGGACAATGAGCTTTATTATTTTCTTATAGAGCTTTATATTTCGCTTGGAAAAATTTACCAGGAAACCTCTTCCGTGAAAGAAGACCGGAAAGACTATATATGCAGCTGCGCTTACAGGGCTTATACAAAAGCTTATAGTTTTGCCGAAAAAATTAATAATGACTTTCTTTTACAAAAAGTTGAAAAAGTACTGACTAATTTAAACACTTTTTGTAAGCTTTCCGGGATCACGATAGAAAAATAAGGGATAAAAAATAGGCGCGCAACGGCTCAGAGTTGCGTTTTTAAATAATTACCGGCTCTTATTTGTGGGCTTCCTGATTTTTTTCCAGTTCCTCAATATAATAGGCCAATTTACACATTGCGTCATTGCTGTGGAACTTTGAAGAGCGCAAAATCCCGCCTGTATGAAAACCTCCTAAATCTCCTTCATCAGATAATTTTTCCAGGGCTATTCTGGTTGTTGAGTAAATGGCTATC
>JANQEB010000088.1 GCA_028278605.1 Candidatus Gastranaerophilales bacterium | reverse complement strand
ATGAATCTCAAAATATCAAGGGGCATATATATTGCAACACCCTGGATTTGTCGAATTGCTTTACGCTAAAAGGTCTTAGCTAGAACTGAATTGCCCTGCATTGCAGGCAGTCCAGAGCAATTGAATACTAAGCAATACCCTTATAATTTAAAGCATAATTGATATTCAAACAATTCAAATGCCTTTCCTGTGATATGTTTTGGACATCATTTAATCTGCATAGATTTAATGCCATGCCTCTTAAACTTGAAAATATGCGGGTTTAACTCTGATTCTTGATAAATCCTCATTAAATTGTACATCTTTTATATGCTTAACTTTGTTTTCAATGCCCAATGGTTTTGAATAATCTCTGCAAATATCTTTGCATCAAGTAATTTTGTGGAAATGTAATAAGAGACTTTTGTTTTAGGCTTTTCATAGCCTTTTTTACTTTAATAATAGTATGGTTATTTATTTCTAAAAAAATAAATGTCGAAATCCGCTCTATTTTTGACTTTTATTCAGTATTCAATTGTCCTGTCAAGAGGGTTGACCTGTTGCACCCCTTGCTGAATATTAAGCAATATGAATATAAATTTTTTTATACTATGAAAGAATTTCAGCTATTATGCAAAAATTTTTTTATTTTTATGATTAACTTTTTTCTTGAAGGTTTTTATATCCTTAGTGCATACAACAAAAATAGAATCTGAATTTGCAAGTATGTTCTTACTATAAAAAATTACGGAATTTACTAGTACTCTAAGTTACTAATTACAAAAAAAGAAATGGGAACAATTTATGTTAAATACAGCAGGGATGTCTAACTACAAGGCAATATCACAACAAGCCTTTGGAAAATTCGTTGTTAGAGATAAAAGTGGAAAAGAAGTTAATAATGATAAGATTCAGCAAGCAAGATGTAACCATTCGTTCTCATTAGCGTCTTTAAGTGAAATAGGAATTGATATTATTTGTCGCCGCCAAGAAAACAATACAATAAATATAGCAGTTGAGAAAGGGCAAAATGTTTTAGCTCATAAAAACTCTTTTAGTTCACCGGGCAATGATTTCGGGCTTATAGTAGATGAAGGGGTCGGGCTTGCAATAAAAGTCTTAAATGATAAAATACAAGAAGTAAAAAAGACAGTGAGTTTTTAACTGGAAGCGGGCCGCAAAAATACCTTGTAAAAATCATAACATTCGATTTCAATAAGTAACCTTAAAAAGAGAACTACTTTTCAACAATCGCTACAAGCGAATCACATTGCCCTATTTCAGCAAGTTTTTTCTCATATTGCGCCTGCAGAATCTCATCATCCATAAAGCTCCACTCAATATGCCCGGCCGGTTTTGCTTTTGCCAGCCAGTGCAAGTGATTTGCAAGTGAGTATCTTTGGTATTGTTTTATACAATTAATTTTAAACACTGTTTTTTCAAGAAGTGCTCTCAGGGTTTCAGGGTCAAACAGGTATAAATGGCAACTCCAGTAGGTAAATTCAGCAAAAGCCTCACACCCGTATAAATGCAACAAAGCGTCGTTAGAGGATGGAACCTCTATTATTAGCTTTCCTTTTTTAGCCAGCTTGGGATAAAGCAGGTTCAAGACGGATACAGGGTCTTCTATATGCTCAAGAACGTGAAAAAGCGTAATAACATCCAGGCTTTCATCCGGAATTTCATCTATACAAGAATATACAGTGAACTCTTTTTTTAATGTTTTCTGATGATTTTTATTCGGTTCAAGGGCAAAAAGTTCAGCCGGAATGCCTGACATTTTAATTTTTCTTAACAAAGACCCCTGCCCACAACCAAAATCAAGGATCCGTTTTTTTGAAAAAAATTTGTTGTATAACTTAAACCTCTTTTGCGTGTCTGAATAGTCGGTTGCACTTGTGATATTGTCCAGTTTAAATGATTTTCCCATGCCTCCTTGCTCATAAAAAGACTCGTCAATATGGTCTTTTTTATCGAGAAACACCAGTCCGCAACTGCGGCACTTCAGAACACTTATATCATCCCTGTCTCTTACCCTGTCCTGAATTTTAGAGTGGGAACTATTGCTGCAAAGGTAACAATTCATTTACTATTTATCAAACATTTTTTCTAAAATTACAAGAATAGTATATAATTTACTTTTATAAATATGCAAATTTTTAAAAAATTTGTAGTAATGGTTGATAATAGTATTTTTGGCGGGCTTCGCCCGCCACAGATAGATTGCCGCGTCGGGCTTTTCAAGCCCTCCTCGCAATGACAATTTTGTAACATTTCTACACCGAATAACCCAAGAAATTAGAACTAAAAGATGTTAAAGTTAATTTACAGTATAAGATCGGGGGACGTTGTCTGTATGAGTAAAGTCGTTAAAATCGGAGACACTTTGGTAGGTAAAGACCAGCCTTGTTTTATTATTGCGGAAATAGGAATTAACCATAACGGGAGCGTAAATATCGCAAAAAGATTAATTGATGTTGCGATTTCATCGGGCTGTGATGCGGTAAAATTCCAGAAAAGGACTGTAGATGTTGTTTATACGCAGGAAGAGCTTGCAACACCAAGGCCAAGCCCGTTTGGGGAAACAAACGGTGATCTTAAAAGAGGCCTTGAATTAAAGCTTGAAGATTATGAAGAAATCGATGATTACTGCAAAAAAAGAGGAATAATGTGGTTTGCCTCCTGCTGGGATAAAAATTCCGTTGATTTTATAGAATTCTTTGACCCGCCGGCTTATAAAATAGCTTCAGCATCCCTTACTGATGATGAGCTTTTAAGATATACAGCTTCAAAGGGAAAACCGCTTTTAATTTCAACCGGCATGAGCACCCGGGAAGAGATTGACCATGCCCTGAGTATCACGGGAACCGATAATATAGTGCTTTATCACTGTACATCAACATATCCTACAGATTCTGATGAAGCTAATTTAAAAGCAATTCCTGAATTTGACGCAAAATATGACTGCCTGATAGGATACAGCGGCCATGAAAGAGGAATCACCCCATCTATTCTCGCTGTGGCATTTGGCGCTGTTTCCGTTGAAAGACACATTACACTGGACAGGACAATGTGGGGAAGCGACCATGCAGCAAGTCTTGAACCGGCCGGTTTACACAAAATGATCAGGGATATAAGGCAGATTCCAAAACTTATGGGTAATGGTAAAAAAGTTGTCTATGACAGTGAAAAACCAATTATTAAAAAACTCAGAAAAGTATTTAGCCCTGCCAGTTTAACCAATTAGAAGAATGTTAAACATAAACAAAGATATAAAAATAATTGCGACAGACTTTGATGGCATAATAACAGACGGGTATGTTTACTACTCGTCTGTTTCTGATGAACAGACTAAAAGAATAAGCTTTAAAGACATAATGGGCATGTCGCTTGCTGTTAAAAACGGCTATATAATAGCGATAATTTCCGGTGAAAAAAACAGTATTATTGATAAACTGGCAGGCAAATTCAAACTTGAAGATGTACATCAGGGCATAAAAGATAAGTTACCTGTGCTAAAAGGGATTTCAGAAAAGTATTCTATAGCATTGTCAGAAATATGTTATATTGGAGATGACATAAATGACATAGCAGCGCTGGAAGCTGCCGGTGTAAGCGTAACAGTTCCAGGGGCAAATTATAAGGTACACCAGGTGCCGGGAATACTTGTTACAAAGGCTGACTCAGGAAACGGCGCTTTCAGGGAAGTAGTTGACTCTCTTTTAAATAACTCAAATTGCTAAATAGTTGAAAGGCTTGATATGATTGATTCAAAATTCCTTAAAATTTATAGAAAAAAGGCGGCGGCTTCGCCGCCGCCCACATCTAGGGCGGGCTGGGCGGGCGTTTTAAGGAATTTTGAAAAAATGTAATTAGCATTCGAGTTAAATAAACCGAAGTAAGAAATGAGTAATCTCCAAAAATTCAACCTTATATACGTAACCGGCCTCTGGACTATAGGTTTGTCAGGCATAACCTGTATTTACCTGTTTCCGTCCAAAGGAAATATGATTTTCTGGTTTACGGTGTTTATGCTCTGGATTTATTCCTATAGGCCGATTGTAAACAAGTTTTTCTATACAAAAATGATGAATGAACTGGCTGTAAAGCTAAGCAAACTTGATACTGCCCTAAAATTAATGGAAGAAAGAGAAAAAAAGGCTCAAAGCGGGGAATCCAAGGAATAAAAACCAGAAATGCCATCCTCAATTCGTACTTGCTTGCAGGTAATCTTTAAATTAGTCTGTCATGGGGTTATTAACTTAACCCTTTAATACAATGAAACTCTAAATTTGCTCTCTTAAAATTTATTTATCCAAAACAGATAAATAAATTATGAATAAAAGAGAGTTCTACCTAATTGCTACTATTGTAATGTATATTTACCTGGCATTTATATTCCACGTGAACTTAAAGAATTTTATAAATGTCCAAAAGGATCCCTATGCGGAATTTACAATTAATATTTTTAATTAACTCGAATTGCTAATTAACCCCAATTTCTAATTAGCCAAAAGCCAGGATATGACTGAGCAACATTTGCCAAAAAATTATAGAGAATCGAAAAGAAGCGGAGCCTCTTTTCCACCTTTAGGGTGGCTGTGGGTGGGTTTTGGCAAATGTTGCATGTATGCAATTAGAGATTCGAGTTAATTAGACCAGATATTTAAAGTAAACGTAAACTGAGCTAAGAACCAGTGAAATAAAGGTTACAAGCAAACCGTATTTCATAAATCTTAAGAACGAAATCGGATGCCCGGCTGCATAAGCTGATTCAGAAACAATAACATTTGCTGCTGCGCCAATGATAGTTGCGTTTCCGCCAAGGCATGCCCCAAGTGATAGTGCCCACCATAGCGGACCAATATCCATTATTCCGTTAAGCTCCTGTATAAGGGGAACCATGGTTACTGTATAAGGTATGTTATCTACAATTGCCGATAAAATCCCCGATGCCCAGATAATAAGCATTGCAGTAAAGGTTAAATCGCCTTTTGTAATGTTTAAAAGCTGGTCAGCAAGGAATTTTATACCGCCTGTTTCTACAAGTCCGCCTATAATTATGAACAGCCCCATAAAGAAGAATATTGTAATCCATTCAACGTCGCAAAGTATGTGGTGCGGTTTTTCAAAGATTAAAAGTACACTTGCCCCAAGCAGCGCAATCATATAAGCCTCAAGATGAAGCGCGCTGTGAAGTATAAAGCCGATAATTACCAGTCCAAGTATTATCATTGACCTGATCATAAGTTTTTTATCCGTTATTGTCTTGGAATTATCGATATTAGCGACATGCGCCATTCTTTCCGGGGTTGTAACCAGGTCTTTCCTGAACATAAAAGCAATAACTGCCATACACACAATAAAGACCGGCACTACAATCGGGGTTAGCTCAATAATAAAGTCGTTAAAAGTCAGCCCTGCGGCGCTTCCTATGATAATGTTCGGCGGGTCCCCGATTAATGTGGCTGTTCCGCCGATGTTTGAGGCTAAAATTTCTGTTATAAGAATGGGAATCGGGTCAATTTTCATTTCCCTGGCGATAACAAAGGTTACAGGCAGGATAAGTACAACTGTTGTTACGTTATCCAGAAACGCTGAGGCTACTGCTGTGAATATAGCAAGCGCCATAAGAACGCTTAAGGGCTTTCCCTTAGTCATTTTCAGAAGCTCAAACGCTATCCACGTAAACACGCCGCTCCTGCTTGCTATATGGACAATAATCATCATGCTGACAAGCAGGACAATTACACCAAAATCTACGTGAGCAAATGCCTGAGAAGCAGGCACGATACCCAGCACAAGTGTTACTGCGGCTCCGATCATTGCTATTGTAACTTTTGGGATTTTTTCAAGTGCTATAAACACATATGCAACGGTTAAAATAATTCCGGCTATAATCGCTTTATCAACACCGAATATAGTTGATGCGTGTTCAGCAGCGGCTGCATGCTCTATCATCATCGATAAAAAACTCCTTCCCCTAATTTCCTGGATCTCTTTATCGAATAGTAAAACATAAAAATTTTTTCTTGTCTTTTAAATTTTTGAGCAACTTTTTAGTCTTAGAGAGTGTTTGAAAAGAAATAAAGTATAGACAATAGTGTTGTCGTAAATGTAACGAGGAGGCAATTATGACAACATCATTAATCGAATAGAAATACTCAAGCGATTTAACTTACAAACAATGGAAAATACTTGAACCGTATATTCCGGAAGCAAAATCAGGATGCAGGCCACGTGCACATTCCATGTGGGAAATAATCAATGGAATAATGTACAAAGTTAAAACAGGCTGCCAATGAAGGAATTTACCAAATGACTATCCTCCCTGGCAAACGGTTTATACATATTTTAGAAATTGCTCTACCAAAGGAATATGGCACGAAATTCACGATGAAATAGTAAAAGTAGTGCGTAAAAAAAAAAGAAAAGATCAAACACCAAGCGCAGCAATAATTGACAGTCAATCAATAAAAACTGCCAATCAAATCAAAAAGGATACGATGCTGCCAAAAGAGTTAACGGTCGCAAACGTCATATCCTTGTTGATACGCTAGGATTAATTATCAGTCTTGTTGTTCTTCAAGGTGATATACAAGACAGGGACGGTGCAAAAATACTTTTGTTTCCGATTAAAGGCAAAATGCCAAGATTAGTAAAAATATTTGCTGATGCTGGTTATGCAGGAAAATTAATTAAATAAATGACAAAAATATAGGGTGCGCATTGCGCACCCTGCTTATATATTTCTAAGTATTAGGGATCTTTAAAAAGATAATTGAACTTCATAGGCTCAGTGTACCCTGGTCAGTTTACCAAGTGATCCGTCTTTAATGTCATGACGATGATAATCGTCGGAAGTGTAACCCCACAGTTTGTCTTTATTAATATTTTTCGGGTGTGCCCAACTTATATGGCCTTCGCCTTCAGCATTTATGGTTGATTTAAATTTCTCACCGTATTGTCCGGCAAAGGGTTCTCCGTCAAAGTTTCTATTTACTGCGTCAGCAAAGGGCTCTGTAATCGTACCTGCTCTGTCAACCCCACCCTCCCAAATTGATACATTGACGCCAAGCTTATTTGTCCACCTATAGCTGCCGTTAGGTTTTTGTTCAATACCGTTTGCTGCCCGTTCTTCAGGCGTCATAGCTGATATTTGCTCATAACGAATTCCTGCATTGACATTAGTAATCATAATAAATCCTCCTATTTTTACCGAGTATTGACTATAAAG
Organism: Candidatus Gastranaerophilales bacterium; assembly: GCA_028278605.1. Classification (GTDB taxonomy): domain Bacteria; phylum Cyanobacteriota; class Vampirovibrionia; order Gastranaerophilales; family UBA9971; genus JANQEB01. The sequence continues at coordinate 186 of JANQEB010000088.1, read as the reverse complement.
CTCTGGATGTTATTTTTTTACAAATTAATACACTTTAGTTATATAAAAACAATATTTTTTGCCTAAATTTTCTTTTTGCTAAAATCCTTACATTTTTTAACAATTAAAAAATGGCGTAACAGGTCAGCCCCCCTATCTTGAATGTAAAGAAACTTTCTGCTTTATGTGCGAAAGTATATTATGTGC
>JANQEB010000083.1 GCA_028278605.1 Candidatus Gastranaerophilales bacterium | reverse complement strand
GCAGCATTATTGCCGCTAATCTGAGTTTTATATTCAGGTCTAAAACTGACAGGACTTAAAACCATTTGCACTTCCAAAACTTTCCCAAAAATACCGGAGCCTTTTACCTCTAAATATATAAAAACATTGTTAAGCCGCGGATTTCAGATTAAGCAAAAACCTTAACGTAAATTAACAAAACCTGATGATATAGTAAACAAATTGGGTAGTGGTATTTTTTGACGTAACGTCATTGCGAGGAGTGAAACGACGAAGCAATCCACTTGAGTCTACTTGGTGATGGATTGCTTCGCCCGCCCCGCCCATGGCGGGTACCGGGCTCGCAATGACAAATCACGTATTTTTACACCACTGCCAAAGATATTAAAATCTACGACCTGTTTGCTAATTTATGATGAGTTAGCTCGTGTTAAAATCTTGTTATTCATTAAGAACCTTTCCGACAATTATCTAAAAACGTCATTCTGAGTGAAGCGAAGAATCTCCTTGTATTTCATGAGATGTTTGGCTACGCTCAACATGACAATAGGTTTTAAGTTGAGGCTAAAATTTTGGATATTACACAAGCGCTAATAACAGGAATAGTTCAGGGTTTAACGGAGTTTTTACCTATAAGCAGCTCCGGTCATCTTGTTTTGACTTCTTCAATATATAAATTCCTTACAGGCCAGTCATTATCAGCAGGCACAGGCGAGGAAATCTTCTTTGACATAATGCTTCATGTGGGAACCCTGGTGGCTGTCCTGATTTACTTCCGGCGCGATATACTTAAACTTTCATCTCTTTTTTATACCTCATGGCGCGACGGAACCCTAAAAACCAATCCTGAGGCTAAAATTCCTTTTTATATACTAATAGGCACCATGGCTACTATAGTTATAGCCTTGCCTTTAAAAGACCATTTTAAAGCCCTTATCCATAACCCGGCAGTTGTAGGTTTAATCCTTATATTTACAGGCTTATTGCTGTTTTTTACGGAATTTATTTCCCAGAAACTCAGCAAAAAAGACACGCTCATTGGCTGGAAACGTGCTTTAATTATCGGTCTTGCGCAGGGACTGGCTGTTGCGCCGGGATTGTCCCGTTCAGGGGCTACTATTGCGGCAGGACTGGCATCAGGACTGGACAGGGTAACCTGTGCCAGGTATTCTTTCCTGTTAAGTATACCTATAATTCTTATGGCTGCTGTTTTTCATTCTCTTGAACTTTCGCTGATAGGCGGTTTTGCAGGTTTTAACTGGCCGGCGATCATTGCAGGAACCCTTGTTTCCGGGCTGGTAGGCTATTATTGCATAAAATATTTCATAATTTTTATAAGCAGGAACAAACTAAATATTTTTGCTTTTTATTGCTGTATTGTAGGGCTTTCTATGGCAGTTTTCTTTAGTTTAACTTAAATTTTTTTAAAATATTTTTAGTTTTTATTAGTTTTTGTTGGTTTTTTTTAGTTTTAAACTTTCTTTAGCGGTCAAAATTAAATAAACCGCTAAAAATGTTCGGAACCCCTGACATTTTTAGCGGTTTTATATAGATTTTTGAAAATTTCGTTATACGTAAAAATTTCTTATCAGCCATTAAATATTATTTAAGATATAACCCAGTACAAGGATCTGCGGGACAGTTACTACAGGCAGGAAAAGAGCGATTTTCCATGACCCGGTCGTCTCTTTTAAGCCCATGATTTCCGTGTAATCAGTAGAAGCTCCTGCCATCAGGAAAAGAAAAGCATTTCCCGGCGCTGCTGCGCGTATAAACAGGTCATAAGCAATAGGCACGCTGCCTTCCGAGCAAACCTCTATAATGGTCGCAGCTACAAGCGTCAGTACCAGCCCCATAAACGTGGGCCCAAAAAAGGTTGTAAACGTTTCAGTCGGCACAAATGCCCTTATCAGCCCGGCTGCAACAACCCCCAGGAATACCCATCTTAAAACCATTTCGCTTTCTACAAAAGTATCTTTAATAAAGGATAAAGAAACTACTTCATTAACTTTTTTACCTTTATACCGGGTTTTCAGGCTTTCAATCATGGAAAAGTCATCGCTTATCTCAACCCGGTTGGGATTATCAGGCAAAACCTTTTTAGATATGAGAAATTCAGCGGTTAAACCTGATATAACCGCTATTACAACAGATAAAAAGATGTATAAAAGCGTCCATTTCCAGCCGATAAACGCAATTAATATAATCGTAAGTGAAAGTGAGTTCCATGGGCTGGCCACAAGAAACGCAATTACCTGCGAAAGCCTTACCCCTCTTTCATAAAACTTCATCGCAACAAGCAAAATCCCATGTGAGCACAGGTCAAGCAATACCCCGACAACTGATGCCCTTACAATGCTTTTAAACCCTTTTTTCCTCCCCATAAGGCTAATAACCACTTCCCTGGGAATAAGCCCGATAACCCCAACAAAAAACACCCCAAGAAGCAGCCCCCACCACATTTTATTTATAAATTCATAAACACTGTGGGTAAAAGTATGAAAAGCAGGGCTTATCGCAAGAAACGGGGGTTGGACCAGATACAGCAAATAAGCCAGCATGGAAATTCCAAATGTTGACCAGAACAGGTAATCAAATTTTCTTTTGTGGCTGCAGCAGTTGCTCATGAGGACTTCAGATCTCTACTTCTATTTTAATTTAATTTCGTGTATTTTATAAGTTAATTATAATTATTTAATTTTAGGCCGGGTTGTTATGAGTAAACTCTTTTTAGCAGTAATAGTTTTTATTTTAGCATTAACCCCGGTTAAAGCAAAAACCCTGACCGGGGGAGTTGGTCTTGACTGGCCGCTTTTAAGCCAGTATGAGCGCACGGAAACCATAAATTACTACAGGGAAAAGATGTTTAAGGATATTCCGCGAAAAATTGACATGAGCCGGTTTGAAGAGCATGAAAAAGACATTAACTACCGTATAAACAGAAAGGCGCTCAAAAAAGACTTAAGAAAACTTGGTGATAGAGAACTGGCAGGGTTTTACCTGTTTGGAAAACTCCTTGTAATTTACGGGGTTAAATACATTGATGATAAAGATAATGTCTACTATTATAATGCCATGGGTAACCTTGAATACGTTGATATTCTTGATAAACCGCATGACCGGTACCCGCATATTGCCTATCAATATAATGATAACGGTAAGTTTATAGGGGCAAGCTATTATCTTTCCGAATATGACCAGTATGTTTATGATGATGACGGGGATTTTAAGGGGCGCTGGTATTTTGAAAAAATGTATGACAAAAAAGCAAAGGTCATAATGAAAAGAAAGCTTCCTTAGAAAAAATCCTTTGTTTTTGCTATGTTAGGTTTAAGGATATAGTGTATCGATTGATTATAAATAGACCCCCAAACAAGCCTGGGGCAGTAAATGAAGGAGATTGAAATGAAACCGTCAAAGAGAATAGACAGAATCCCGCCTTATCTTTTCGTGGAAATCGACAAAAAAATCGACGAGGCAAAAGCAAAAGGAATTGACGTAATTAGCCTGGGAGTTGGTGATCCTGATACCCCGACCTTCCCTAACATAGTCCGGGCAATGCATGAAGCTATTGATGACGTTTCAACTCATAACTATCCTCCTTACCAGGGAACAGCAGAATTCAGGCATGCATGCTCTGACTGGATGAAAAAAAGGTTTAACGTGGACGTAAACCCGAATAATGAGGTTGTTGCCCTTATTGGCTCAAAAGAAGCCATTGCTCACGTGTTTATGGGCTTTGTAGATGAAGGCGAATACACACTGGTCCCTGACCCTGCTTACCCTGTATACCGGAACGCAACTTACCTGGCCGGCGGAACTCCCTATTTCATGCCGATAGGCCCTGAGAACAACTATCTTCCTGACCTGGACTCTATCCCGGAAGAAGTTGCGCAAAAAGCGAAATTAATGTTTTTAAACTACCCGAACAACCCTACAGGAGCGGTTGCTACTCTTGATTACTTTAAAAAAGTACTGGAATTCGCCAAAAAATACAATATTTTAATCTGCCATGACCAGGCCTACTGCGAAATGACATATGATGGTTATGTTGCCCCGAGCTTTTTGCAGATAGAAGGCGCAAAGGATTACTGCATAGAGTTTTTCTCCCACAGCAAGACATACAATATGACCGGCTGGAGAATCGGCTGGGCAACAGGCGGGCAAAAACCCATGAATGCCCTTAAAATAATTAAAAACAACATAGACAGCGGCGCTTTCAAGGCAATCCAGAAAGCCGGCATAACCGCCCTTGAAACACCGCAAACAGAAATTGATAAGCTGAACAATATGTATAAAAAACGCCGTGATCTTATGACACAGGGCTTAAGAGAAATGGGCTGGGAATTTGAAGACCCCGTTGCAACTTTTTATCTCTGGTTGCCTGTGCCGACAGGTATGACATCAGAGGCTTTTGCCCAGGTGATGCTGGAAAAAGCAGCGGTCGTGGTTCCTCCGGGGACAGGATACGGCCCTAAAGGCGAAGGTTTCTTTAGAATTGCGCTCACTGTAGGCGAGGACCGCCTAAAAGAGGTTCTTGAAAGGATGAAGCGAGCGGGAATTTCATTTAATATGGCAAGAGAAGCGGTTTAAACCGCTTCTCTTTTTTTAGCTTTATATTGTTAAGAATTTTTATCGTTTAAATTGTTATCTAGCTCTTCAGCCAATTTATCTATCTTGTTGTCCCCATAAATAGGGAATGAAGGTAAAACTCCTCCGGTTGTATATCCTAAAATAGTTGCAGTCGTTGTATTATGGTTAAGCATAGTGGGGTTATGCTGATAGCGAACTACAAAAGTAGGCATTTTAGTTACATCACTTGTAACAACTCGGGTATTACTATCAACCTTAACTACTCTACCAAAGGCTGGTTTGTTCATTCTTGCCATACCTAAATTTAACTTTGAAATCATTCTTACCATCTCCTTATTTAATTTACTAAAGATCATCTCACACACATGCGTAATTCTTACAGGAACAAATTACAACAGGCGGCAGGGAAAAAATTTTTTCCCTGCCGCCTGTAAAGCTTTTTTCAAGGGCTTATTCAGGTTTTAAAGTTGATTTAAATTTTCTTAATAAACTTAATGAATTTTATACCCGGCAGTGATCCTCCAGTTTTCTTTAAGGATTTTATCCCACTCTTTTTTTGCCCTATTTAAGGCTTCTTCGGAAGTTTTTTGCCCCAGCATGACTTCCTGGGCCATATAATCAATGATTTCATAAAGCTCTTTTCTGTTTTCCAGCGCAGGAACAGGCAGTAGCACATCCTGAAGCTGTCTTGCGCTTATGATTCTGCTTTTAACTATGATATCATTAGTGTTTCCACCTGTAAAATACTCTGAAGCCAGGGCATGCTTTGATGAGGGCAAAATGGGGGCCAGCTTACAAAATTCCAGCTGGTTATTGGCATTTGTTAAAAACAGCGCAAATTTCAGGGCTTCTTTGGGGTGCTTGCTCTTTTTGGGGATCACGAGGTTCATAAGCGAAAAACCGGCTTTGCCCGATGTTCCGGTTAATTGCGCGGTTACATCGAGTTTTTCATAGACCTGCGGGGCATTTTGCTTTATTATGTTCAGAAAATTTGCCCCTGCGATTATAAAAGCAGTTTCTCCCGCCTGGAACTTTCCCAGGGACTCCCTGTGCCCATGGGTTATGGATTCTGCCGGGATAAATTTGCTCGTGTACATCATTTTCCAAAAAGAGAGGACTTCTTGAGCTTGAGGTGTGTTAAAAAGCGTTTTGTCCCGGGCTTTGTTTACAATAGGAATATCGTATTTATTAAAAAACCTGAGCATTTTGCCGTTTTCTGTAAGAGTCGGCATAAGAACATATTTGCCTGTTTTTGCCTTGATTTTTGCTGCTATTGGCTCAAGGTCAGAATATGTTTTTGGAATTTTTTTGACACCGGAATCATTTAAAAGCTCAGTGTTGTATAAAGTTACGGCTGATGTAATGTACCAGGGGATTCCATATATGAATTCCTTAATACCGGATGCTTGCCAGGCTGTTTGCAGGTAGTTTTCATATTCCTGCTTGCTTATAAGGGTTTTTATATCGACTAATGCCCCTTTAGAAGCCAGGGTTGCCCCAAAATCAGGGTTCATGTTAATTAAGTCAGGCACGTTTTTACTCAGGACAGCGGCTAAAGCCCGTTTTTCCCCCTGGGAAAACGGCACATCAACCCATTTTATTTTTATGTCAGGGTTAAGTTTCTCATACCGGCTTATAACACTGTTTATATAGCCTGAAAACCCTGAAAGCTGCAATGTCCAGAATTCTATTTCCTTATAAGTTTTAACAGGCCGGGTTTTAGTACAGCCTGTTATTATAAGAAAAACTATTGAGAATAAGATTATTCGTTTTTTCATAGGAGAAAATTTTAGTCTCTTCTGCCCTAATCCCTTCTGCCGAAAAATACCCATACCCAGTAGAGAAGCTCGATAAGGGCATAAAGGGCAGTAGCAACATAAGTTAGTGCTGCTGCGGTAAGGACCTGCTTTGCGCCGCCGATTTCATTGTTGTCAACCAGGTAACCCCCGTTAGCAAGCACTTTAATAGCGCGAAAACTGGCATCAAACTCCACGGGAAGCGTGATTACATGAAACAGCACAACTGAACCGTAAAGTGCGATTCCGACCAGGGCAATCAGGGTTGTGAATTCGCCCATTCCGGCCAGGTATCTAAGCCCGAGACCCGCCATAAGAAGCAACGGCCCAAGCATTTGTCCTGTCTGGACCGCCGGGAAAATTCCGGCCCTTAGCTTCATCGGCATATAGCCCTGGTAATCCTGTATGGCATGCCCAACTTCGTGTGCTGCCACTCCAAAAGAGGAAATTGAGCTTCCGTAATAAATGTCCTCAGAAAGCCTCACTACCTTTTTTGTCGGGTCATAATGATCGCTAAGCATTCCGCTGGTCGGTTCTACATGCACATTTGTAATTCCGGCGCTTTGCAGTATTGATTTTGCAACATCAGCGCCTGTCATGTTATTGGTTGCCCTGACTTTTGCAAACTTTGAATATGTGCTTTTAACCAGCATCTGGGGAATAAAGATTAAAATCATTCCTACAACTGCTACCAGCATATAAGCCGGGTCAAAGTAAAACATTTTTACCTCCTGTCTTGTTTATTTATTGTCTATTTCGCATTTACATTCACAGGCAGCGGCTTTTTCAGCATCCATTGTCTCAAAACCCTTGCCTTTTTCTATTCTTGCTCCGTTAAGCCAGCTTGCAGCTTCCTGTTGGGGTTTACATGCCGGCTGCAGCCTGGTAATTATTATAGTGCCCCCTCCTGTGATTACGCCTATTCCGGTATTAACCTTACCGATAATTTCCCCGAAATTCCCGTCTTTAATAATTTCTTCAGAATTCAGACGGGTCTCGGTGATTTTTACACAGGCGCCGTTTATGTATGTAAGCGCGCCGGGCCAGGGTTTTAAGCCCCTGACTTTATTATGGATCTTTTCCGCGGTTTCTGACCAGTCAATGTTTCCGTCTTCTTTTTTTACTTTTGGGGCAAGTGTTGCCTCTTCTTCGTTCTGGGGAGTTGGGGTTATGGTCTCCTCATAAAGCCCTTTTAAGCTCTTGTATATAAATTCAGGGCTTTGATTTGCTATAATCTGCATTAAATCAAGCGAAGTCATATTTTCTGTGATCTCAATTTCTTGTTGCAGGACTATAGGCCCGGAATCAAGCGCAAGTTCAGTCAGCATGGTTGTAATCCCTGTCTTTTTATCCCCGTTTAGAATCGGCGCCTGGACGGGGTTTGCCCCTCTGTATTTAGGAAGCAGCGAGGCATGCAGGTTTACGCACCCGTATCTGGGAATATCTATAACTTCCCGGCTAAGGATCTGGCCAAAGGCAAACGTTACAAAAAAGTCAGGCTCAAGGTTTTTTAAGGTATTAATAAGCCCGGCATCCTTTTTTATAGAAGCCGGCTGGTATCTTGGGATATCATAGCTTTCTGCTGCGCAGCATACAGGTGTTGTACAAACCTTTTGTCCCCGTCCTGCTTTTTTATCAGGCTGCGAAATTACTGCAATAACTTCCACGTCCTCTTTTTTCATCAAGTATTCCAAAGAGGGAACGGCTATTTGCGGTGTTCCAAGAAATACAACTTTCATTATTGTCGTGCTGTCCTGTTCTGTTAACTATGCCTGCTCGCTTGTTTCTTCAGCCTGGGGCGGGTTTTGGCTTTCCCACTGCCGGACCTGCTCTTCAAGTTCCCGCTCATCTATTAAACGCCCGGGATCAATCGGGGGCAACCCCTTTTCGGCTAGAATCCGGTCTGTTTCAGCTACGTTTCTTGCGTGGTCTACAAATACAATACCTTCCAGGTGGTCATACTCATGTTGCAGTGCCCTTGCAATGAGGCTGCCGCCATTTGCTTCAAAAGTAAATATCCTCCCTTTTAAGTCCCTGGCCCTTATAATTATGTCCCGGTAGCGCCTGACGTTTATATAAACGTCGGGAAAGCTGAGACAACCTTCAAAACTGTTGATTGCGCCGGATTTTTTTACGATTTTAGGGTTTATAAAGGCTACGGGGTTTGGGGGTTCCTCGCCTGTGGCGGTATCAATCACAAAAACCCTGTAATTCACACCGATCTGCGGCGCTGCAAGCCCGACACCATTGTTGCCGTACATTGTCTCGTACAGGTCATCAACAAGTTTTTGAATCTTGGCAGATACTTTGTGAACCTCTTTTGAGGGATTTCGCAGGGGGTTTTCGCCGTATTTTACTATTCTTTGGACTGTCATTACCTGAAACCTTTTATAAAGCAAAAAATCGTTAAAACTCTTACAATATATATGATACCATAACTTTACAAAGGTTTTTTACAACAAAGTCAGGGCAAGTTCATTAAAAAATATGGCAGTGGTATAAATGATTTGTCATTGCGAGCCCGGTACCCGCCATGGGCGGGGCGGGCGAAGCAATCCGTCACTAAGTAGACTCAAGTGGATTGCTTCGTCGTTTCACTCCT
>JANQEB010000082.1 GCA_028278605.1 Candidatus Gastranaerophilales bacterium | reverse complement strand
GCAGCATTATTGCCGCTAATCTGAGTTTTATATTCAGGTCTAAAACTGACAGGACTTAAAACCATTTGCACTTCCAAAACTTTCCCAAAAATACCGGAGTCTTTTACCTCTAAATATATAAAAACATTGTTAAGCCGCAGATTTCAGATTAAGCAAAAACCTTAACGTAAATTAACAAAACCTATAGGTCCTGGTCAGATTTTAAATTTAATACCCGCCCAACCTCTGTGGCAACAGAGTTAAAAAGCGGGCCTGCGACTGTTGAACCCCATGCATTCCTGGTTTTTGGGTTGTCAATAACAATCATAATCAGGGCTTGCGGGTCATTTGCCGGGAAATACCCGATAAATGACGTATATACTTCATCAGCTAAATAGCCAGGGCCATGAGGGTTTGGCTTTTTGGAAGTCCCTGTTTTGCCTGCAACACGGTATTTCCTGAGTTGACCGGCCTCGGAATCGCTCTTATCTATACTTTTTGCCAGCAGTTCCGTTATTATTTCACAATTTTTCCCGGAAAGAATTTTTATTTTCTTTATGCGTTCAGGGTCTTCAAAATTCTTCATTACATGCGGGGTTGTCCAGATTCCGTTATTGGCTATTGCCGCTACAGCGGCTGCCATCTGGATTGGTGTGGTTGCAATGCTGTAGCCATAACCAATTGAGCCCTGTGTGATCTGGTCCCACCTTTCTATGTCAGGAAGTATGCCTGCTGATTCGCCGGGAAGGTCAATCCCGGTTTTCATTCCGATTCCAAACAGGTTTAGCATCCTGTAATGGTCATAAGGAGACATTTTAAGGGCAATTTTAAGGCTCCCGACATTGCTGCTGTGCCTGAAAAGGTATTCAAGGCCTATAATTCCGGGGTCCGGGTTTTTATAATAGTCATGGTTCTGGATTTCCCACCCCTGAACCTCGATTTTTCCCGTGTCATCAATTTTTATATTTTTTGTAATAGCCCCGGTTTCCAGCGCGGAAGCAACGGTAAGAACCTTAAACGTCGATCCCGGCGGGTAAACATCACTTAATGCCCAGTTTTTGATTACTGAAGGGCTGAAAATACTGTATTTATTAGGGTCATAAGTCGGATACAGCGCAAAACCCAAAATTTCCCCGTTTTTGGGGTTCATGACAATTACAGTACCCCTGTCTGCCTTTGTTTTTTTTGCAATTTTAGCAAGCTCGGTCTCGGCAACATGTTGAATGGCTGAATCTATAGTTAAAACCAGCTTAGAACCCTTTGGAGGCTCTGTAACCTTTATAGGGTCAGTGTTGAACTCGTAAATAATATTGCCCCTGCCGTCATACTCTATAACATTTGATTTTGGCAGGTTAGAAAGGTTTTTTTCACCTGTTCTTTCAACGCCTGCCGCCAGGTTTGCCTCGAAGTTTATATAACCAAGAATATGGGAAGCCAGGTTTTCCTGCGGGTAAATCCTTTTGCTCTTTTTGACAAAGTCCAGCCCGCGGATTTTTTTCTCACTAACTTCCGGTTTGATTTTTTGCTCAACTGTTTTTAAATTAACGTTTTTTGCAATTGATATGGTTGAATACTCATATTTGCTTAATTTGTCCTTTAAAACCCATTCTGCCTGCCCAAGCGGTTTTGCAAGGGTTTTTGCGATTAATTTTGGCCCTTTACCCTCTGTATAATACCTCGGATGGGCATAAATATCATAAACAGTAGTATCTCCGGCCAGGCGGATACCGTTTCTGTCAAAAATCTCGCCCCTGAACGCAAGATCCCTGTCAGAACGCCTGTTCAGGCTTGCTTTTTGCTTGAGTTCCCCGGCCTGGATTACCTGCAAAAATCCAAGTTTAAGCACTATTATTCCCGCAAAAACAAATAACGTTGATTGTATGAATATTGACCAAAAATTATATTTTTTAGGGTTTATTTTAAAAAAAACTTTCATCTCTTCTATTATAATGATTTACAGCTTGCAATAACGCCTGTTAAAGCAATCTGATTAATAGCCGGGAACCGCTGTTATATCATAGGTTAGCCTGGTACTGGCAGAAACGGGAATTTTGTTCTTTTTTTCAACTTCCAGAACCCTGTCAGCTTTTTTTAAGAAGTCAATTTTTTGAACTTTATCATCAATAGTATAAAAAGATTTTAAATAATCAACTTTATTTTGCAGTTCTATATTTTCGTAATTAATTTTATTTGTAACTAAATGAAGGTCTTTAACCTTGCTTTCCTTTGCTATCACACCAAGATAGCTTATCATGGAAATGATTACCGCTGGTATGAGAGCAACAGCAAGCATAGAATTAAGTTTTAAAACAGCGGGCTTCTTATATACTGAGGCTTGCCCCGGGAATTTCCCTTTAATGACAGAATTTGAGGGGCATATATTTCTTTTTTTACTCTCGATTAGTCCTGATGATGCCGTCATATCTTCCCTCCGGGTCCTACCGGAATTTTTTCCGATAACTCTACACTGTTTTTTCTGCGGCCCTTAGCTTTGCGCTCCTTGCAGAAGGGTTTTCCTTTACTTCACCGGCTGAAGGTGTTACAGGCTTTTTGGTTATAATTTTCAGAACCGGCGGTTTGCACTCACAGATTAGTTTTTCCGGTGGGCATAAACACCTTGCCGAAAACCGTTTGAAAGTGTTTTTAACAAGCCTGTCCTCCAATGAGTGGAAACTTATTACAACTATTCTAGCATTTTTCGCCAATAAGTGAACCACTTTATTTAATGTTTCTTCCAGAATTTCAAGTTCCCGGTTAACGGCAATCCTTAATCCCTGGAAAACCCGTGTTGCCGGGTGAATTTTCTGTCCCTTTCCCGGCATGGTTTTTAGTATAAGCCCAGCAAGTTCTTTTGTTGTGGTTATCTTCTGTTTCCTGCGGGTTTCTACGATTTTTTTTGCTATTCTGCCTGAATAACGTTCTTCTCCAAACTCTTTAAATATCCTGTACAGCTCTTCTTCCGGCCAGGTGTTGACTATGTCATATGCGCAAACCGGGTTATCAGGGTTCATGCGCATATCAAGTTCTGATTCCTGCCGGAAGCTAAAACCCCTTTCCCCTGAAGTAAGCTGATAGTAAGAAACACCAAGGTCAAACAGGATTCCGCCGTCTATTGATTCAATATTAAGTTCTTTTAAAATCTCAGGAATTCCTGAATAATTTGACCTGATTATTGTTGTGATATCCTTGAATTCCTCCAGCCTGGCAGAGCTTGCCTCAACAGCAGCAGGGTCAGCATCAGTCATAATTAACCGTCCATCAGGATGGATTCTGCGGGCAATTTCCAGGGAATGGCCGCCGCCGCCTGCTGTAGCATCAACATAAAGCAGTCCCTGCCTGCAATTCAAAAGCTCAATCGTCTCATTTAACAGGACAGTTTTGTGAGTAAATTTATTCAATTTCAGCTCTTATTCTAATTCTCATCCGGTTTAGGCGGGATTTTATCAAAAACACCGGCGCTATAGGCTATGGTTCCAAGGAAAACCAGTATTAAAAAAACATTAGTATATCTCTATAAGTAATATCTAATTCCATTTTTGTCAACCAGTCTATTTCTAAGAGCCTGGAACATGTTCAGCACATGGTTCAGGGTGATATTAACCTAGGCCATTTCCGCGGTAAGTTGTCTTTTTCTGCGCTTCATAAGGTCAACAAACGCTTCCAGTCTTGTTACAAAACCCGCCCTGCCTGTCTGTTCGTCAAGTACAAGCGCGAGAATCGGCAATGCTCCGTCCTGTCTCATTTTTGGGAATATGTTCTGGGACATGATTTCCGGCATGCAGGTAAACGGGCTGATATGAATGATTCCGTCCGTTCCTTTGCTGGTTGCATACGCAACATCACTGACTGATTCAATCGCATCACCGCCAATATCTCTTGTCAAATATGGCTTTGCCAGCCTGAACGCTCTTTCAAGGTGAGTTTCGCCTTTTCTTAGTATCTTTGGAATGATCGCTGTTTTTAACCAGCCGCTTAAGTTCATGCTTCTTTTTGTCTCAACGCCCAGTCTGCCGAGTTCTCTTTCTATATACTGGTTTGAGAACGGGTCAAGCACCATGAAAATTTCACCTGTAAGGTCAACTTTTAAAATTTCCTTTTCCTTATCAATTGGTGTCTTTTTGATCTCCAGAACTGCTTCCCGGCTTGCCTCGTGAAGTTCTTTCCCGGTAGAAGCATCATCAATCCATTGAAGGGACCTGTTAAACGCTTTTTCGGCTTCGCCAGACTCAAATTCCCTTGCCCTGTAGTAAGAAAGGATGGTATCAAGGTTGTCCAGCACAAATATCTTGTTAAAAGAAAGTATAATCGCTTTTCCGATGTCGATGATGTTGTTATTGCCTGTTACTGACTTTAAGCAGTCAAGAATCCCGAAAAATTTGGACTTATAAAGGTCAACATCAACGTATTTAATCCTGTAGCCCAGGTCTTCCATTGCGTTTTTGATTGACTTGCTGTACTCTCCCAGTCTGCAAATTCCGGGGCTGTTTATCATAAGCACTGCTTCAGCGCCTTTTTCCACGGCTTCTATGTAGTTGCCCAGAAGAAGTTTGTATGGAAGGCAAATTGCCTCAGGGCTGTACTTTGTGCCGATTGAAAGTGTGTTTTTTGTGGTTTTAGGAGGGACTATAACCTCTCCGCCAAGTGATTTCACCATTGAGGACAGTACTATATGGAGACTTCCCATATGAGGAAATGAAACTTTTATTTTTTTAATCTTTTTTTGGTCTGCCTTATTACTCATTGTCTTATTCTTTGCCTCTTTTTTCCCGAGTTTGTAATTTCTAACCTAACATCAAAGCAATTGATTAATAATTTAGCGCGTAGATCAATTATAGCTTCGACTTAAAAATTGAATTTTTCTATAATAATTGAAACCTGAATAAAAATTTTTGTCCAATCTGTAACAAAACATAGCCCAAAAAATGTAATGCAAGTTAATATTTATAAGCTCTTGTATTAGTTTTTCACAAAAGTTTTTATATTTACCACAAATTTTTTTCTGGCATAGATACTTGCTGCACAAAGGGCTTGCTTTTTCAAAAAGCAAGCCCTTTAGTTCATTTTAAATATTTTTTATGGCTACATCATTCCCATTCCAGGCATGCCGGCACCTGCCGGCATTGCATCAGCGCCTTTTTCTTCCGGGATATCCACGATAGCTGCTTCTGTTGTTAATACCATAGAAGCAATTGACGCAGCGTTTTGTAATGCTGACCTTGTTACTTTTGCCGGGTCAACAATACCTGTTTTAATCATGTCTACATATTCGTTTTTCTGGGCGTCATAGCCGATGTTTTCATCTTTATCAAGAAGTTCTCTTAATCTTTCTGCTACAACTTCGCCTAATGAACCGGCATTATCAGCAATTTGTCTTACAGGAGCGTCAAGTGCCCTTACAAGAATTTCAGCGCCGGTTCTTTCATCGCCATTAAGGTTTTGAACTTTAGCCGGAAGTGATTTTGAAACTTTAATTAAAGTTACACCGCCGCCTGCAACGATTCCTTCTTCGATAGCAGCTCTTGTTGCATTAAGAGCGTCTTCTATCCTGAGTTTTTTGTCTTTAAGCTCGGTTTCTGTGGCAGCGCCAACTTCGATAACCGCAACACCGCCTGCTAACTTTGCAAGGCGTTCCTGAAGTTTTTCCCTATCATAATCGCTGTCTGACTGCTCAATTTGACGCTTAATTTGTCTTACTCTTTCTGAAACCTGAGCTGTTGTTTCATCTCCAACAACAATAGTTGTCTTATCTTTAGAAACTGTTACCCTGCGTGCTTTACCCATCATCTGGATTGTTACATTCTCAAGTTTGATCCCGAGTTCTTCCGTGAAGACTTCCCCGCCTGTTAAGATAGCTATATCTTCAAGCATTGCCTTTCTTCTGTCGCCAAATCCCGGAGCTTTGACTGCAACAGCTCTTAATACTTTTCTCATTGTGTTAACTACCAGTGTTGCAAGAGCTTCACCTTCGATATCTTCTGCGATAATTAAAATTGCCTTGCCTTCTCTTGCTACCTGCTCAAGCACAGGGACCAGGTCAGATACGAGGTTAATTTTCTTATTTACTGTAAGTACCAGGCAGTCATCAAGGACAGCTTCCATTCTGTCTGTGTCTGTTACGAAGTATGGACTGATGTAACCTTTGTCAAACTGCATGCCTTCTACAACTTTAAGCTGTGTCCCGGTTGTTTTTGATTCTTCTACTGTAATAACGCCTTCGTTACCAACTTTATCCATGGCATCAGCGATTAAGTTACCGATTGTAGCGTCGTTACCCGCTGAAATCGTTGCAACCTGGGCAATTGATTCTTTTGATTCAATTTTCTTTGCGCCTGCCTGGATTTCCTGGACCGAAATTTCAACAGCTTTGTCAATTCCTCTCTTGATGCCGATTGGGTTTGCGCCTGCTGCCACGTTTTTAAGTCCTTCTTTTACGATAGATTGCGCAAGGACCGCAGCTGTTGTGGTTCCGTCGCCGGCCACGTCGTTTGTCTTGCTTGAAACTTCCTTAATTAACTGGGCTCCGAGGTTTTCAAGGCCTTCTTCAAGTTCGATCTCTTTTGCGATTGTTATTCCGTCGTTAACAATCTGTGGAGCGCCGAATTTCTTGTCTAAAATTACGTTACGTCCTTTTGGCCCAATAGTAACCTTTACTGCGTTAGCTACAGCATCGATACCCTTTTCAAGGGATTTACGGGCTTCTTCATTGAATACAATTTTTTTTGCCATTTTTTATCAACTCCTTATGTTTTACAAAATTAAACTTTTTACTGCAAAAAAAAGAACAGTATAAGCTAATATTTACTGTTCAATAACTGCTAAAATATCTCTTACTGATAAAATTTTATATTCCTGGTCATCAAATTTGATGTCAGTTCCGCCGTATTTTGTGAAGAGTACGACATCACCTGCTTTTACTTCCATCTCTTCTTTTGAGCCCTGCTCAAGAGTCTTTCCCGGTCCTACGGCAAGGACTTCACCTTTTTGCGGTTTTTCCCTTGCGCTGTCAGGGAGAATGATTCCACCAGGGGTTGCTTCTGTTTCCTCGATAACTTTGATAACAACTTTGTCAGCCAGTGGTCTGATTTTCACTTCGTTTGCCATTTTCATTAGTTTCCTCCAAATAAATTACTGTAATAATGCTAACAAAAACAATATTTTTAACAAATATAGTTTGCAAAAAGCTGTATTTTTCAAATAAAATCCATTAAATTTTCCTGAATAGCTTAAAAGCCTGCATAGACAACTATCTACCCTATATTCATTGATCCGTTCATAAATAAAAATATAAAAAAATTCTAATTTTCTATAAAAATTTAATAAAAATTTAATAATTTATGAAAAATGTAATTAAGGAACAAGCAAAAAATTTTAATACAGGCTGTCAATTAACGCCCGGCTTGGAGCCTTGCTTTTCAGGTAATCCTCGCAGTATTTTATCGGATAAACCATCCTGTCCCACCTTGATGCCGGAAACGCAACAGGCTTTGTTTCCAGCAGGACCCAGCTGCTGATCTCATCCGCTTTATCAAGAAACCTGTCCTGTGCGGGGACCTCTATTCTGATAAGGCCAAAATTATTATCCCCCAGCCTTTTATCGTAATGAATTTTTAAATACCAGCTATAAACGTTTTCCTTTTTGCCCTTATCGTCTTTTGGCATGAAAACCACTGACCTTTCGCCTTTTTTCATTGAATAAATTTTATACTGGTTTTCATGGCAGAAATAACTGGCATGATGAGACTTAATGATGCCTGCAATGTTAGCTCCCAGAATTAATTCCTTGTTTTTATTTTCCAGCCTGCCGTCAACAAAGAGCCATCCGTCGTTAAAACCTCCGTCAATCCAATTTTTAACAAGCGATTCTTCAATACGGTTTCTGGCAGTCTGAATCTCACTGTGTGCTGCCTGGATCATCTGCTCAGGCAGGACCGGGTAACCCTCACCCTGTTTTATGCCGGTTTTACCTATATTTTTAACTGTCTTTTTTCCAAGGCTTTCACGCTCCTGCTCTGAAAAATAATGCCCGGGCGAATCCGGGGCATCCTGAACCGGAACATAAAAATTTTCTTCTGATTTTTCAAGGTTAATCGAGTGCATTTTTTTATCGGTCCGCTTTAGCACAACACCTGCTATATAACCGTAAATTACAGGTATTGACCGGTAATAAAAAAGAATTTTTTTTCTTTCAATGCCATCGAGAAAATACGAAAACCCGGAACTCTCAGAAGTTATTCCCACCTGCTTTGTACTGAATTCACCGTTATTTTCGATAATTTCAGCCCCATTTTGCTTTGGAAGCACGTTTTGTGCAAAAAATTCGTCATCAGGCCCTATTTTAGGGGGAATTCTTATATCAATCCCTTCCTGTTTTTTTTCCCGTATAAAATTTATTCCCTGCCGGATTATTGCTGAACCCATAATTCCCTCTGCTGGTCCGGGCTGAGAACCCTGTTCAGGACTTTAACCGCCTTATAGTGCTTTTCAACATCATGAACCCTGATAATATTTACTCCTTTAGATATCAAGTAAGAATTTAAGGCTATATTTGCCTCTTCCCGTTCTTCCGGCGGAACATCAAGGATATTTGCGATTACTGACTTTCTTGATATCCCTGCTAAAACAGGGTATCCTGACGACTTAAACTCCTCTATCCTGCTTATAAGTTCAATATTATGCTCAAATGTCTTGCCAAAACCGATTCCCGGGTCTATTATAATGTTTTCAGGCTTGACCCCGGCATTTAACGCCTTTTGAACTTTCCCGTAAAGCTCTTTATACACTGCATCAACAATGTTTTCCTCATAAACAGGGTTTTCCTGCATGGTTTCCGGCGGGGCTAAACTGTGCATGATCACCACAGGAACCTGTTTTTCAGCCGCCACACAAACCATGTTTTCATCCCATTCAAGCCCGGAAACATCATTAATAATGTCAGCTCCGGTTTCAATTGCTTTTTGGGCAGTTTTAGCGTGCCTTGTATCTATGCTTATTGGGATTGAGCCGTTGAATTCTCTTATCCCTTCAATAACAGGAATAACTCTTTCCAGCTCCCGGTCAGGATTTACTTCTTTAGAATATGGCCTTGTGGATTCCCCTCCTATGTCTATTATGTCTACGCCGGATTCAATCATTTCCTGTGCATGTTTAACAGCTTTTTCAGAAGCTAAATATTTTCCCCCGTCAGAAAAAGAATCAGGTGTAACATTTAAAATTCCCATTATATATGGCCTTTTCCAGTCAAAAACATTGCCTCTTATTGTCATGCCAGCAGGTTTTGTAATATGTAACTGTCCTAATAATTTATCAGCAAGATTATTAAGGCTAAAAGGCTGGCACTTTAGTTTCCGGCAAATAGTTTCCAGCTGGGAAACCGTGCTGCCTATTAAAACGTCTGTTTTTTCCACTTTACAGGTTATGACTTCCCTGTGTAAAGCGGCATCTGCCCCTACAGAAAGCGCGAGCTGCTTAACTATCGTTGCCTGGGGGCAGCTAAGACCGGTAATTTTATACAGCTTAAAATCATATTTTTTAAGAGCTGTTTTAATATAGCCCCTGTCAAACCCTATGTTTTTAATTACGGTTTGGACGTTAGCCGGTGATATTTTTCTAATGCAAAATTCATTCATTCTTACTATTTTATACTATAGTGATCTTAAAAAGTAATCAGGAAATTAATTAAATTAAAAAATATATAAATGATAAATTGCATATTTTTAGAAAACTGCCTAAAAACTATGGTAGCAAATGTGCCAGCTCATCATAAGTTTCCGGCCTGCGGTCCCTGTAGAACTGCCACTGTTTTCTGACTTCGGTTATCAGGTCAAGGTCAAGATCAGCAACCACAAGTTCTTCCTGCTCCTCAGAACCCTTAGCCAGGAATTCACCTCTGGGGTTTACGAAATAACTTGAGCCATAATACTTACCGGGACCGAATTGCTCTACCCCAACACGATTAATAGCGCCTACATAATACATATTAGCAACAGCATGCGCGGGTTGTTCCAGTTCCCAGAGGTATCTTGATAAATTATTCACCGTTGCTGATGGATTAAAAACAACTTCAGCTCCACCTAATCCCAAAAGCCTTGCTCCTTCAGGGAAATGCCTGTCATAGCAGGTGTAAACTCCGATTTTGCAGTAAGCTGTGTCAAATACCGGATAACCTAAATTTCCCGGTTTAAAATAAAATTTTTCCCAGAACCCGTGCAGGTGAGGGATATGATTTTTGCGGTAAATCCCTTTTAATTCGCCATTTATATCTATTACGGCGGTTGTATTGTAGTAAATTCCACGCTGTGCCTCTTCAAATACGGGAACAACAAGCACAATTCCGTGCTTTTTTGCAACATCCCGCATTGTTTTTATTGTCCGGCCTTCAACCGGCTCTGCCCAGTCAAACCACTTGTTATCCTGCTCTGCCGGAAAATATGGCGAAAAAAACACTTCCTGCATTGCAAATACCTGAACACCGGCACTAACACCTTTTTCTATAAATGAAACCGCTTTATCAATGTTTTCCTGTTTTGAGCTACAGGCTTTTGTCTGGATTAAACCTGATTTTACTGTTGTCATAGCTTATTTATCACCCTCGATTTTCTGAATTTGAACTACTGCCTCTTCCAGGCACCTTAATGTGTTGCCCAGTTCATAGGGTACAAATTTGTTTTTGTCGAGCAATTCCTGCTCAACTTCCAGGACCAGCTCATTTGCCCTTATTAATTTATCAAGCGCTGTGCTCATTTTTACTCCTTTTTATTTAAAAAGGGCAGGCTTAAAATAAGCGTGCCCTTTTTTATCAGTCTGAAAAATTACTTTTATACAGCGTAAACACTTACCTGGGTTCTACTTCTTCTGTGTTTTTCGAATTTCACTGTCCCGTCAATAAGGGCAAATAATGTGTCATCTTTACCTATACCAACGTTATTTCCCGGATGGAACTTAGTGCCTCTTTGTCTTATAAGAATATTTCCGGCAAGTACTGACTGCCCTCCGAACCTTTTAACTCCAAGTCTCTTGGAATGACTTTCCCGTCCGTTTTTTGAAGAACCTACACCTTTCTTATGCGCCATTTAAGATTCACCACCTTTTTATGTTAACTTATGATGCTGCTTTTGAAGATTTTGCCTCAGGCAGGACAATGCTCTCTACCATTAGCCTTGAAAATGGTTGCCTATGCCCGTTTTTCCTGCGGTAACCTTTTTTAGGCCTCATTTTATAGACCAGGATTTTTTTGTCCCTGTCATTTTTGAGGATTTTCCCTTTTATTTTAACACCTTCTAAATAAGGTTGGCCTATTTGGGAATTTTCCCCGTCTATAATCATTAATACTTTATCAAGCTCAACCGCATCGCCTTCTTTAGCGTCGAGAAGTTCGATATCCACGTATTTACCTTCGGCTATTTTGTATTGTTTCCCGCCTGTTTCGACTATTGCTATCATTTTACAGCCATTCCTTGTGATTAATTAGCTTAAAACTTCACGCTAACGCGCGTGTAATTAAATATAACAGCCTGAAAAAACCATGTCAATTTTTGCCCTAAATTTTGATTTGAAAATTTAGCATAAAGTTTATACTATAAATTAATGGAAAAATTTAACAGAGGAAAAATGCTTTGAAAGAACTAACCAGCCGTGAACTTGCCTGTATAACCGCCAGGATTATGGATAACAAACTGGCTAAGGAAATCGAGATATTAAATATTAGTAACATATCAATAGTTTCAGACTACTTTGTGATTTGCAGCGCAATGTCTAACGTGCAGGTAAGGACTCTTTCAAACAATATATCAGGGATTTTAAAGAAATTATACGGCCGGATTCCCGAAAAAGAGGAAGCTGATTCAAAAAACAAGTGGCATTTACTGGATTACGGCGATGTAGTGGTGCATATTATGCACCATGAGGAAAGACAATACTATGCGCTTGAAAAATTCTGGAGCCATGCCTGTAAAATCAATACGGAAGAGTGGATGGAAGAGACAAAAGATTTAAGTTTTGAAAATATTTAATTAACGCGAATTTCTAAATATAAAAATCAAAATTCTTCAAAATTTATAAATCAGGAATTAAGTTTCCCCCTTGTATTAAGCCCCCCAGTTTTTTAACTGTATTGATATTATTTTCCCCGTAAGCTTTGAGTGTAAATTCCCTTTTTGTTTTATCAATATAATTAATTTTTATTTCCAGGCGGGCCCGGGGCAGGTTCCCAAAAGAAAATTCCGCCCATTCTATTAGGG
Source organism: Candidatus Gastranaerophilales bacterium (assembly GCA_028278605.1). Lineage (GTDB taxonomy): Bacteria > Cyanobacteriota > Vampirovibrionia > Gastranaerophilales > UBA9971 > JANQEB01. Next base: position 8,185 of record JANQEB010000082.1, on the reverse strand, counting down.
TTACAGAATTTTCTTTCTCAGTATACTCGGAAAGCTCATCAAGAATGGTTTCAATACCTTCCTGCTCAAGCCTGTACAGGTCAAAATGGTATAAATCTATATTTTTTGAATGGTATTCATTAAGAATTACAAAACTTGGGCTGGTAACTTTTTGCTTAATTCCAAGGTGTTTGGCCAGGAATTTTACAAAAGTAGTTTTTCCGGAACCAATATCACCGTACAAACAGATTAAAATCCCTTGCTTATCAATCATATGAGCCAGTTTTTCGGCAAATTTTTCAGTATCAGCAAGGTTTTTTGCGATAAAACTAAAGTCTTTCTTCATGAGCAAATAATAACATAAAAAATGTATATTCCAGGCCAGTGATAATATGCGTTAAAAATTTAATTTTTCAAATATCACCCTGAATGAAAAAAACTTGCTGCCTTAGTGTTATAATTTTTTTTGAAATTTAAAAAAAGGATAAAAATGCGCCCGAGTTTTCAGGAATATTTTATGGGAATAGCCAGGCACGCCGCAATACGTTCAAACTGTATAAGAGCGCGGGTTGGGGCTGTTATAGTTGACGCAAATAACAAGGTCAAATCAACAGGTTATAACGGAACTCCGACAGGGGTTACTTCCTGTCTTGAAAAGGGCTTTTGTTACAGAAAAGCAAACAATATTCCATCAGGGACCAGATATGAGACCTGTCAGTCCATCCATGCTGAAATGAACTCTATAATTCAGGCTGGAGAAGCCCTGTGTACTGATGGTTCTATATACATATACGGCCATAACCAGGTTTGTATTTTATGTAAAAGGTTTATAATCCAGGCCGGTATTAAGCATATTTATATTCAAAAGGACGATTCATCAGAAATAATTTACTATAGGGCTGATGATTTTATTGAAGAACTGAATAACTTTCAAAAAATTTCACCTTAAAAGGGAAAATACTTTTATACTCCCGGGCTATACTCAACTAAATGCATATTAACGTGTTGGGTAGGTTACTTTATTTAGAATTTTATTATATATATAAAGACAAGAAGATATAAACAAAAAGAATGTTTATGTTTCTGCTTTATTTTAAATTTAAATTTAATACAAATAATAATTATATAAAATATAAATTTACAGACTATGGGCACAAAAATTTTTTCGAAAGAGAGGATGAAATGAGTAGTTGTATTGTAGGAGATTTAATGGAATGCTCCCCGCTTTACGTGTATGAAGATGACGACTTATTCAAAACTATCGAGAATATGAAAAAATTTAAAGTTGACACAATTTCTGTTATTAACGAAGAATATTCTCTTTTAAGTCAAATAACCAAAAGACAGATTAAGGATTACCTTAAGTCAAACTTTTTTCTTTTCGGTAACATAGTAAACTCTTTAAAAAGCATTAAAGTAAAAGATTTAGTTAAGAAAAACTCTTTGCCGCTTACTTTTTACCCTACCACAAAAGCTGATGACGCTCTATACTTGATGAAACATTTAAATAACAAATGTGCTCCTGTTGTAGAAGCTCCCTGGGAGAAAAAAGTAATAGGTTTTTTATGTTTAAACGATACAAAAAATTAACCTCTTAAGGTTAAGTCAACAAACTGTTGTGTATGTAAAAACTAACTTTTATACTTTAACCTGTGAATACTTAAACAGGAAAAAACCAATGGAAAAAGTAAAGATAGCCGAAGAATTCCTGAAAAGCCTTGAAGACCCACAGGAAACTATGGACATAATGCTTGACAGGATTGATGTTCCGACTTTGCAGGTTATAAACAATTACGCTGATTTAATATCCCGGGTAAAACGCAGGACTACCCTTGAAGAAAAGGATATTGTCTCATGTTCAATTATAATTGGCTATCTTTTGAAGGGGCACCTGGACAGGTACGAGCTTAACCAGAGGTTTAAGGACTAGTTTTATTGCGCAAGTTCTTTAATAATCCTGTTTTCAAGCCTTTTAGCGTTTATAGGGCTTCCTTTAAAATTTTGTATAAGCACTGCAAAGCAGTAGGTTTTGCCGGAGTTGGTTTTCAGATAGCCGGCAAGTCCGCTTACCCCTGCTAAAGTGCCTGTTTTAAACCATATCTTTCCTGGTAAATTTTTAAATCTGCCGTTAAGAGTGTTTTTAAAACCGGGTGAAGCTAGCGTATTCCTGTAAATTTCAAACCCGGGCCGGTTATACAACTTTGAAAGTGCCAGGCTCATCCATCCTGTTTGGATTAGGTCATTGTGAGAAACCCCGCTTCCGTCCACTATAAAAAGTTCAGATGTGTCTGCGCCCAGGTCCTTATAATACTGTTTAAATGCCTTTAGTCCATCCCCTGTTGTGCCTGTTACGCCGGAATATTTGGCTCCTGTGAGTTTAAATAAAGTTTCTGCTGCAAGGTTATTACTTTTCTGGTTTACCAGGGAAATCTCATCTAAAACACTATGGCTGATTTCATCAGCTAAAACCGCTTCCAAAGGCAGTATACCTTTTTTAATACCTCCGCAAAATTCAATATCATTTACTTTTAGGATTTGCTTTAACCTGTAAATAAAGTATTTCTCGGGGTTCCCAACCGGAATGGTCTTTATTGTGCCTGAAGCAACTTCGCCTGAGACATGGATTGCCTGCGGGTCAAGCCAGGGCTGCCTTTCTACGGTTAAAGCGTTTTTTTCGGAAGTTATCGCTGTATTTATTATCCTTACGGGAAAATACGGCTCTAAGCTTACCCTGGGGGCGGAACCCGGTTTTGCCGGAGTTACTTTGACTTTTACCAGGTTATTATCAAGGTTGTACGCATTGAATTTCGGCATGTAGGGGTTGTTTTCATCGTCCCACATCCAGCCGGTTCCCCATGGAATATCGTCAATTGCGCTGTCATCAATAATTAACGGGCCTTTTACCCTGTCTATACCCTGTGTTTTTAGGGTTTTAAATAAGCCGGAGAGTTTTTTCCGGGTTAAAAGCGGGTCTCCTGATAGTTTCAGGTAAAAATTATCTTTATGCTTGTATAGACCGGTTTTTATCCTGGCTCCTGCTCCAAGGTATTTAAGCATTACAGGCGTTGTAAATGCTTTCAGCGTTGATGCCGGATGAAGCAGCAGGCTTGAATTTCTTTCATAAACAACATTTCCTGACTCCGCTTCCCTTACAGAAACAGATACTACGGCAGTTTTGCCTAAACTGTCCGTGCTTATTATCCTATCCAGGGAACCCTCAAGCTCAGTTTCGGCAAGAGCCTTGCAGTTCGAGGAAAATATCAGAATTAAAATTATTAATGCTAAAAACGTCTTTAACCTGTTCATCACTTCCCTATACAGAAATTCGAGAAAATATTGTTTATAATTTCATCGCTTACTACTTCGCCCGTGATTTCGCCCAAACTAATCAGGGCTGACTTTAGATCTATGGAAATCAAATCCTGCGGATCTTTGTTTTTACAGCCATCAATGGCTTTTGTGAGGAATTCCCTGCTTCTTTGCAGGCATTCTTGCTGCCTTAAGTTAGTGCAAAACTCACTGTCTGTTTCTTTATTAGATAATACTATTGTTAAAATTGCTTCCTTAAGTTCAGTTAAGCCGGTCTTATTTTTTGCTGAGACTTTTATAACCGGGTCTTCATGGGTAATATCCCAGGCAATATCCAGTTTTGAGCCTACTTTAAGAATATTTTTCCTGTTTTTTAAGCTTTCCAGAACTTTATCATCCTCGCAGGTCATCCCCAGGGTCAAATCATACAAATAAATAATAATATCAGACGTTTCCAGGGCCTCTTTTGTTAAGTTTATGCCCAGGGACTCGATATAGTTCTGTTGGGAATTGCTGTCAAGATCCCTGAGACCGGCTGTATCTGTTAAAATTAATGGAATTCCATTTATATCAACGGATTCCTGGATAATATCCCTGGTTGTTCCGGGAATCTCAGTTACAATCGCTCTTTGCATATCAAGAAGAGCGTTAAACAGGGAGGATTTACCGGCGTTTGGCTTGCCGGCAATCACTGCTTTAACCCCGTGGCGCATCAGGTTTGAAGAAACTGACCCGGCCAGGATTGAGTCAATTTCATTAACTAAAACCTCCATCCTTTGCTGAATACGGGAATACCCGGGCTCATCAACTTCTTCAGGGAAGTCAATTGCTGCTGTTATTATTGAAAGCAGGTTTAAAAGCTCAGTTCTTAGCGAATTAATTTTGCCTGCAAGCCTACCGGATAAATTCAGCGCGGAAGCCTGTGAGAACCGGTCAGTCCTGGCATGGATAAGGTCAAGAACAGCTTCAGCCTTACTAAGGTCAAGCTTGCCGTTCATAAATGCCCTTCCGGAAAATTCTCCCGGCCCTGCAAGCCGTGCCCCGTTTTCCAGGCAGAGTTTCAGTATTTTTTGGACAATGTTAATTCCCCCATGGCACTGGATTTCAAATACATCTTCCCCTGTAAAGCTATTTGGGGACCTGAAACACAGCAAAACAGCCTCGTCTATTGGCTGGAAGTTATCGTGCACCCAGCCGTAATAAATTCTGTTAGCCTGAAGCTCGGGTAAGTTCTGATCATTTAAGCAAGAGGTAAAGATTTTTTCAATTACACCTTGCGAGTCGCTGCCGCTAATTCTTATAATACCGATCCCTCCTGTTCCTACAGGGGTTGCGATCGCTGCAATTGTGTCATTCCCGGAAAAAATGTTCATTTACCATTTTGATTTTTTGTTTTTCCGGCTGGAAAAACTGCCTTTTTGTTTGTCCTCATCCTTTTGCTCAGAAGAATCCTCAGTTGCCCCTATGCCTTTTTCTTTAGCCTGGACATCAATTACCTGGTCTTTTTTCTTTTTGGCTTCTTCCTCTTCTTCTTTATCAAGCATTTTATTCACGCTAACTGACTGTATGACCTGGATAATATTACTTGCAATCAGGTAAAGAAGTACCCCGGCAGGGATCGGGAAGAATATAAACATACCGGTAATCATTATAGGCATTATTTTAGCCATGCTTTCCTGCATTACCTTTTGCTGAGGGTCAGTAACAGTGGTTTTACCTGTCATTGTCATTACTTTCTGGGCAAAGAACATTGTTGCGCCAAATATAAGTATCAGAATCAACACATCATAGTGGAAAATTGCCTCTGATTCCTCGGTATTAGCCTGTGAAAACAATAAATTTCCCTTTTTCTCAAACGTTAAGGTTTCTATTTCCTTGGTTGAATTATTAATAATAGCGATTTCAGCCTTCCGGAACTCTTCTTCCAGCTGCTGTACTGATAGTTCAAGGTCAAATAAATTCATTTTAAAATCCACAGGTTCACCGGGAATAATCTGGCCCTGGACCTCTAAAGCTTTTTTAGGGTCTGAAATCTTTACTTGCTGTATTTTTCCGTCTTTTAAGTATACCTTTGCAGTCTTTTCAAGGGAAAATTTATCCATTTTTGTTATGCCGAAAGTTCCGTCGTCTGTTTGGCCGGCGTGGCTTCTAAGAGGGGTATCAAGCCTGTTTATGAATAAAAACGAGGAATCACCGGCCATATGCGTAAATTGCGGACTCATTAACGCTGTATAGAGCAGAATAAATATAGGCATCTGGATTAACAGCGGAAAACACCCGCCAAACGGGTTAAAACTGTGTTCTTTATAGAACTCAGCCATTTTCTGCTGCATCATCTGAGGACTATTTTTGTATCTGTTCTGAATTTCCTTAAGTTTTGGGGCAAGTTGCTGCATCTTTCTCATTGACCTTTGCTGGGAAACACCCAATGGCCACATTGCAAGCCTTACCAGAACTGTAAGAAGTATTATTGCAAGCCCCCAACTGCCTGCTATATCTGCCAAAGATTTTAAAACCTGTACTGTTAGACTAGTGAAATCCACTTTTTATTACCTTATTACTTTTCACGCTGAGTATATGATCACACAAACAATCAATTAATTAAAATTTTTGTGGAAAAAATATTAAAAAAAAGAGGATAATGGTCTTGCAAAATGCCCTGTAACAATCACAACGTCATCACGAGGCATAGATATATGCTTATTTAGCTTATAGAATTATTCCGAAGTGATCTTAATTCATAATATAGCAAGCAAAAAGATTGCTTCGGAAGTTTGTTAGCCTCATAAATACAAGGTTTCACTCCTCGCAATGACGACAAGGAAAAATTCTTATCAGTCATTAATTGATCACTACCAAATAGTTTTTTGCCTGCAAATAAAGGCTCTAAGGGGCTTTTCTATTAATCCTAAAGGGGCCGGTATTTAAATATAAATATTTCGCCTTCTTCTGAGTGCCTGGTAATAGACATCCTCGTATTTTTTAGCTGAGTCTTCCCAGGTAAACCTCTGTCCCATAGCGCGCTGGACAAGTTTTTTCATGGCTTCTTTATTGTTATAGTAAGTATAAACAGCCCATCCTATTGTACTAAAAATCGCATCAGCAGTGAGGTCATAGAACTTAAACCCTGTACCCTCCCATGTCTGCTCGTCAAAGTTCTCTACAGTATCGTTAAGCCCTCCTGTAGCCCTTACAACAGGAAGAGTCCCATACCTTAAGCTATACATCTGGTTAAGCCCGCAGGGTTCAAAGCGTGAAGGCATCAGGAAAAAGTCGGAACCTGCCTCAATCTTGTGCGCCAGTTCATTGCTATAACCTATATGAACCCCGATTTTATCCGGGAAAAACTTCGGAGCCCCGCCAAAGTAGAAATGCGACCAGATTTCACCTGTTCCAAGCAATATAAACTGCGCATCAAGGTCAAAAAGCTTATACAGGGTTTCTGCAAGGATATCTACGCCTTTTTGCCTTACCAGCCTGCTGACAATGCCGAACACCGGGATATCATCATTTACAGGCAACCCAAATGTCCTTTGCAGATCACGCTTGCATTCCAGTTTTCCTGAAAAGTCCTTTTGTGAGTAGTTTCTGGCAATATATTTGTCAGTTTCCGGGTTCCATTCGGAATAATCACAGCCGTTCAGGATTCCGTATAAATCCCCTGCCCTTTCTCTTACAACTCCATATAAACCCCATCCATACTCAGGAGTTTGGATTTCCCTTGCATAACCGTCGCTTACTGTTGTTAACAGTGTTGAATGCAGGATTCCACCTTTTAAAAGATTTACCTGGTCATCAAATTCCAGCTCAAGAAAGTTATAATGCTCCCAGCCAATTGCCAGCACATCCATTAATCCTTCATAAAAATTCCCCTGGTGCTGGATATTATGGATTGTAAGTACGCTTGCCGCATTTCCAAGAGGCCCATGCCTGTAAGTTGTATTTAAAAATATGGGTATAGCAGCAGTTTGCCAGTCATTGGCGTGGATAATATCCGGGTAAAAACCAATTTTCCTGCATAACTGAAGACTTGCTTTTGACAAAAAAGTAAACCTGTTGTCATTGTCCATAAAACCCTGGCCGCTATTATCATTATAAAGGTTAGCCCGGCCAAAGTACTGTTCATATTCTATAAAATAGACAGGCACGTCAGTACCGGGCAGTTTAGACTCAAACACCCCGCACCATAATTCACCAAGCGCTCCCATCGGGACTCCAAGAGGCTCAGGGATTTGCCGCAAACCGTATTTTTCCCTGTCAATAGCATAGTAACGGGGCATTACCACTCTTACGTCGTGTCCGAGCTGCTTTAAATATTTAGGTAAAACCCCGGCCACATCCGCAAGTCCGCCTGTTTTTGCGAAGGGTACAGCTTCCGAGGCAGTTATAAGTATTTTTAATTTTGGCCGCATTTTTCTCTTACTCCGGATACATGTTGATGAATCACTTTGTTCCTACAACAAAAGCGTAGCAGCTTTTTTTAAAATTACAAATACAAAAAGAAAAGCCCCTGTTTTTGCAGAGACTTTTTGTTGAGCAAGTAAATTTAGAAGAGTTGAGGATTCACTCTGATATTTTAACCACGCTTTTTGTAAAATATATTCTCTGAGAGCGGTGTTTTTAAAGTAAACTTTCGCATTAAAAAAATATTTTGTTCAACTTTAGTCTATTAAAACTCAGTTTGCCGTCTATAAAAATTTGGTAGTGATCAATTAATGACTGATAAAAATTTTTCCTTGTCGTCATTGCTAGGCATAAAACTCTGCTGTTAAGCGGAAACCCAACTTCCGAAGCAATATTAATAGCAGTATAGCAAGCATAAAGATTGCTTGCGAAAATGCGGACATGCGCCCGGCGGGAACGAATGTTCATTCCCGGCAGAGCCCGCCTGCTTCGC